>CANCPZ010000177.1 GCA_947380175.1 Bacteroidota bacterium
GCCAACACACATGCTTACTATTCCATATTTTTTATTTTGACGTTTTAATTCATTGAATAATTGTACAGATAATTTTGCACCAGAGCATCCCAATGGATGCCCTAATGAAATAGCTCCACCATTTACATTGACAATATCCTGATTGATATTTAATTCTCTACAAACAGCTAATGATTGGGATGCAAAAGCTTCATTCAATTCAATTAAATCAATTTGCCCTAAACTCATCCCTGCTAATTTTAAAGCTTTTGGAATTGCTGCTACCGGACCAATTCCCATGATACGAGGAGGAACACCTGCTGCGGCAAAGCTTACCATACGAGCAATTGGTTTTAAATTATTTTCTTTCAAAAATTTTTCACTCACCACCATCACAAATGCAGCACCGTCACTTGTTTGTGAAGAGTTGCCTGCTGTTACCGAACCATTTGAATCAAATACGGGTTTTAATTTTGCTAGTGCTTCAAGTGTTGTATCTGCACGAGGACCTTCATCTGTATCAACAATAAAATCGCGTGTTTTCTTTTTTTCATTTTCATCCAAATACGTTTCGGTAATTTTTATCGGAACAATCTCTGCTTTAAACTTACCATCCTTAATAGCTTTAATCGCCTTTTGGTGCGAATTAAATGCAAATGCATCCTGGTCAGCGCGACTAATTTTATATTCGTTAGCAACCGCTTCGGCTGTTAAACCCATCCCCCAATAATGATCCGGGTGAGCTAATGCAACACCAGCGTGAGGAACAATCCTCCATCCACCCATTGGAATTAGACTCATACTTTCGGCACCACCAGCAATAATACAATCGGCCATACCCGCGTGAATTTTTGCTGATGCTATTGCAATAGTTTCTAAACCTGATGCACAATAACGATTAACAGTAACTCCCGAAACTTTATCGGTATTAAATGACATCAACGAAATTAAGCGAGCCATGTTTAAGCCTTGCTCTGCTTCAGGCATAGCATTACCTACTATTAAATCATCTACTTGATCGTGAGCAATATTAGGCATGGTTGCCATTAAATGCTTTATTACATCCGACGCTAAATCATCCGGACGAGTAAAACGAAATCCGCCCTTTGTTGCCTTTCCTACTGCGGTTCTATAACCTGCTACTATAAATGCGTTCATATTTTGAAATATTAATTATCAAGTATTAAGTAACAAGTACAAAATACCGATTACATTATGTTTTTAGTTTCTTAATATTTTACCACCAGTGATAATACTTTGTAATCTTTCCAATGTTTTTTTCTCACCACATAAACTTAAAAATGCTTCGCGTTCTAAATCTAATAAGTATTGTTCGCTTACCAGTGTAGGATATGATAAATCGCCACCACACAAAACATAAGCTAATTTTTGAGAAATTTTAACATCGTGTTCACTAATATAATGACCCGACATCATTGAGTTTGCACCTAAATAAGCTAATCCCAATGCTTGTTTACCAAGCACGCGAATATCTTTACGTGGTGCAGGCATGGTGTATCCTGCTTCAGCAATTTCAATACAATTGGCTTTCGCTTCAGTCAATACCCTGTTACGCGACAAAACAACCACATCTTTTCCTTTACGCAAATACCCTAAATCAAATGCTTCGTAAGCTGATGTGCCAACTTTGGCCTGACCAATTGTTAAGAAACGATCGCGAAAATTATTTAATTCAATATCGCCCTCTTGTAATTCATCCGATAAGCGAACAGCAAACTCTTTTGTTCCTCCACCTCCGGGTATTAACCCAACACCAAATTCCACCAAACCCATATAAGTTTCCGCATGTAACACAACTCTATCAGAATGCATACTCATTTCGCAAGCACCACCAAGCGCCATATTGTGAGGTGCTACAACAACAGGTATTGAGGAATAACGACAACGCATCATTGTATTTTGAAAGGTTTTGATAGCAAAATTTAACTCATCATACTCCTGCTCTACCGCCATCATAAAAATCATACCTACATTGGCTCCTGCACTAAAATTAGCTCCTTCATTTGATATGACTAATCCTCTAAAATCTTTTTCTGCAATTGCTATTGACGTATTTATGCCTTCAATTACTTCGGCACCAATCGAATTCATTTTAGTATTCCATTCTAAATTCAAAATCCCATCTCCAATATCAGTTAGAGTTGCGCCACTATTTTTCCAAACAGTTTTGCTTGCACGAATATTATTTAATAAAATAAATGATTCTGTTCCAGGTATTATTTTGTAAGATTTAGAAGGAATATCATAATACTTTGTAGTACTATTTTCAACTTTATAAAAAGAAGTAGCACCACTTGAAAGCATATCATACACCCATGCCGCAGGCTTATTTCCTAAGGCTTCCATCGCCTTCACTGTTTCTGAAACGCCTAGAGCATCCCATGCTTCGAAAGGACCTAATTCCCATGCAAAGCCCGCATTCATAGCCGCATCAATTTTAAATAACTCATCTGTTATTTCTGGAATACGGTTACTTACGTATGCAAACAAACCATAAAAAGAAGTACGATAAAAATCACCTGCTTTGTCTTTTCCAGCGATCAACACGTTCATTCTATCTCTTAAATTGTCAATGGTTTTTGTTGCTTCCAATGTGGCAAATTTTGCTTTTACGGATGCTTTGTATTCCAATGTTTTAAGATCTAACGAATGAATTTCAGATTTACCATTTGCTGACTTCACTTTTTTGAAAAAACCTTGTTCCGTTTTACTTCCGAGCCATTTATTTTCAACCATTTTGGAAACAAAGCCAGGTATTTTAAACGTATCTATTGACTCATCATTAGGGCAACTAGCAGCTACTCCATTAGCAACATGAACCAAGGTATCTAAACCAACTACATCGCAAGTTCGGAATGTTGCAGATTTTGGGCGACCTAAAACAGGGCCTGTTAATTTATCAACTTCATCAATGGTTAATCCCATTTTTTCTACGGTGTGAAACAAACTCATAATACCATAAACACCTATTCTATTGGCAATAAAGGCAGGAGTGTCTTTACACAAAACCGTAGTTTTTCCTAAATACAATTCGCCATATTTCATCAAAAAATCAATAACTTCTGGTGATGTTTTAGGAGTAGGAATTATTTCTAATAACCTTAAATAACGCGGAGGATTAAAAAAGTGGGAACCACAAAAATGTTTTTGAAAATCTTCGCTGCGCCCTTCATTCATTAAATGAATTGGAATACCTGATGTATTTGAGGTAATTAATGTACCAGGTTTTCGAAACAGCTCAACCTTTTCGAAAACCAGCTTTTTTATATCTAATCGCTCAATAACAACCTCAATAATCCAATCGCAATCAGCAATACTTTTCATATTATCCTCAAAATTCCCTGTTGTAATTCGCTTAGCAAACACTTTACGATAAATGGGCGAAGGATTTGATTTTAAAGCAAATGTCAATGCATCATCAACAATTTTATTACGCGACTTTTTATCGCTAGTCGCATCTTTTGGCACAATGTCGAGTAAGATTACTTCCACACCAATGTTTGCAAAATGACAGGCAATACGGCTACCCATAACTCCCGAACCAAGCACTGCAACTTTTTTTATTGTTCTATTCATATCTACTATCCTTTATTAGTTGTTCTTCAAATATACTGAAGCACCTTATTTATTTTAAAAAAAAACATCTTTTAACCTTGAAATAACATTGAGTTTACTTTAAACGAATGAATTTGTGTCGCTCCTCGGCAAATTGGGTTATTTCATTAACTGTTTTTAAAAAACTTTTAATTTTTTTCTTACCAATTTTTTCCTCCAATTCCGAATTAAAATTACGTACAATATTTTTAGCAAGGTCCTTGTTTTTTTTACCTTTTGCTGTTAATATAATTTTTACTTTTCGCTTATCTAGCTTGTCGCTTTTACGGATAATCAACTTTTCTTTTTCCAACGCTTTTATAATTCTTGAAAGCGATGTACTCTCCATACCAAGCAACGGAGCTATATCAGATGCATAGGTACCTTCTTCGCTATCTATATTTAACAAAAAATGACCGATGGCTATGCTTCCACCATACTGAACAGCCTCAGCATTATACATTCGGCTAATGATTTGCCAAACCTTTTTTAATTTCGAATCAATTGTTTCTGTATGTTTTTTTGCCATAACGTAACAAATTTAGAACAAAAATAAATATTATGCAAGCATAAGATTAAAAAAATATTTTTAACACACAAATTATACCCTTACTAGTATTTGTTTCGCTTTTATTTAATTTAAAATTTATGTATTGCAAACGGAACAAAAGGCATTAAAATAAGGAGATAATAGAATAATCCAATTAAATAAAAAAAGTATGAAAAATTTGTAAAGGGCAGTTAGTTGACAAGCCATATATTTATTATATATTTGCTACATAACTAAATTTAAAAAAGATGAGAAAAAAAATTACAATTGTAGGCTTGTTTATTCTTATGGGAATATCTTACACGTTACTCAATAGTTGCAAAGGAAAAGATGGTGCGCCAGGAGCACAAGGACCTCAGGGAAATGCAAATGTAGTTTCAGGACTAACAACTGTCACTAACTGGACTTACGATGGAACAAATAAACTTTATACAGCTACAATTATTGACAATAATATTACGCAAGCAATCGTTGACAATGGAGCTGTTTTAGTATATTTAGTTGGAGTTAGTGGTGGTAATTTATTATTACCAGCGACAATTTATCCAGCAGCATCATATTCTGAAACTCTTACTTCTTGGTATAATTTACAACAGGTTATCATTCAGGTTCAAGATTCAGATTTAACACAACCTAATAACCCAGGGTCATTAAAATTTAGAATTGTTAAAATTTCAGGTCGCATAGCATCACATCGAAACATCGACTTTGAAAATTATGAGTTAGTGAAAAGGGCTTTTAATTTAAAAGATTAGTTTTTGAAAATTATAGATACAAAAAATGGCAATAAAATGCTACCATTTTTTGTATCTTTTTCTAATTACATAATCCGTTTACAATATAGAAAAGGTGAAGATAGTG
>CANCPZ010000178.1 GCA_947380175.1 Bacteroidota bacterium
CTAAAATTGTTGAAAAAGCATAAAATGCGTTTTTGAAAAAATTAACCTTTGTTTGGCTTCTTGCAATATCTGTATCATTAATTCCTAATAGTTTAAGATTATTTAAATATTCATTAACTCTTTTACTAATTGATTCTAAAAATTCGGGGTGGTTTATTGAAAAATAGGTTACGGATTCAACAATGTTTTTTGTTAGATGAAATTCAGCGTTTTTATCATCTCTCGAAAAGCCATTGTCCTTTGTTAGTTTGTATTTATAAATACTTTCAATGTTATTTACCAATTCATCAATTTTCTCATCTTCTATTGCAATTACTAAGTTTTCAAGTCGTTTTCTAATTTCTTCAGTTAGTAATTCAGCTGTTTTAAAAGTGTCTTTATCGTATTCTTCTTTATAATCAATAGCATTAATGGGGTTGTCGATATTTACAAAAAGATCTTGATTGTATTTGTGAGGATTTTCGTAGTTCAATCCAATAGTGATGATGGAGGTATTTAATTTAAATTTATTTATTTCTTCAGCTCCTAAAACAATTCGCGCAGCACCTGTTTTTATCGGACTTAGTTTTCTTTGCGTAATGCTAATACCTTCGGGAAACATTAAAATAGCTCCGCCTTTTTCTAAATGTTCAAAACACTTTTTAAAAGTATCTTGGTTTTTATTCATTTGAGAAGGATCATCTTGTTTGCGGTAAACAGGAATCATATTAAGTTTAGGAAAAAACCATTTTGAGAATTTCGATTTAAATAATTCTCCTTTTGCTAAAAAATACACCTTCCTATCAATCAAGGAAGCAATAACGATGGGATCCATAAAGGTACTTGGATGATTAGCCAATACAAGTAATGGACCTTTTTTAGGAATAGCCTCTTTATTGTGGACTGTAATTGAACGAAAAAATATTCGAACAGTAAGGTTCATTATTCTTTTTAAAAAGGTATAGAGCATGTTAAAAAAATATTTAGCCAATTTAGTAAATTAATAATTAGAAAAATTTATCAATTAAACAGTAATTTTATAGTTGAATTGTTATGTAAAATTGTTTTAAAATTTATTTCTATTTAATGTATACTCAGCGTCAATTGTTTTTAAATCATGTTGCTCAAACTAGCGAAACACCTTTGTTTCTTGAAATAGAAAAAGCCGAAGGAGTTTATTTGTATGATAAAAGTGGTAAAAAATATCTCGATTTGATTTCTGGAATTTCAGTTAGTAATGTTGGGCATCGTCATCCTAAAGTAATAAAAGCAATTCATGAGCAGTTGGAGAAATATTTGCACTTAATGGTGTATGGCGAATATATTCAAAGTCCTCAAGTAAAATTAGCAAAGCTATTAGCTGATAATTTACCATTAAATTTAAGCTCTGTGTATTTTGTAAATTCGGGTAGCGAGGCTATTGAAGGAGCAATGAAATTAGCCAAACGATATACCGGACGAACAGAAATCATTTCTTTTAACAACGCTTATCATGGCAGTACACATGGTAGTTTAAGTATTATGGGCAACGAAGAATTTAAAAATTCATTTCGCCCTTTATTGCCAAGTATAAAACATATACAATTTAACAACACTAACGAATTAAATTCAATAACAGAAAAAACTGCTTGCGTAATTATTGAAACAATTCAAGGCGAGGCGGGAGCTGTTATTCCTCAAAATAATTTCTTGATAAAATTACGTGACCATTGTACTAAAGTTGGAGCTTTACTTATAGCAGATGAAATACAATGTGGATTTGGTAGAACAGGTAAGATGTTTGCTTTTGAACACTATAATTTTATTCCCGATATAATATGTATAGCAAAAGGAATGGGAGGAGGTATGCCTATCGGTGCCTTTATTGCTTCAAAGGAAATAATGAATAAGCTGACCAACAACCCTATTTTAGGACACATCACAACTTTCGGTGGGCATCCAGTAAGTTGCGCTGCAAGTATTGCAACTATTAATATTTTGTTGGAAGAAAATTTAATCGCACAAGTTGAGAAAAAAGAAAAATTATTTCGAGAAAAATTACAACATTCAAAAATAAAATCAATAAAAGGAAAAGGATTATTGCTTGCCCTTGAATTTGATAGCTACGAGCAAAATAAATCCATCATAGATAAATGTATTGAGTATGGATTAATAACTGATTGGTTTTTATTTAACTCTTATTCAATGCGAATAGCTCCTCCATTAACAATTAAAGAAGATGAAATTTTATTTTCCTGTGAAATTATTTTGAAGAGCATTAACGAAGCTTGTTAAACTTCGCCTAAATGATAAAGTGTTAAACCTGCAATGGGTGTTTCCATAATATTATTAATAGTCACATTTTTTTTAGATGCAACTGCTCTTAAAATATTGCTATAATAAAATGAAACTGATCCAACACAACTTAATTGAACTTCCTTGTGGTTTTTATATTTGCAAATATGTTTATCAAAAAATTGTTCGAAACAATCGGCAACTAAATCAATTACAAATTGCTCTTTTAAATTTTGATAGATGAATTTACTAAAGGATGCTAAAAACCTATTAGGCATAGGTTGTTTATATATAGCATCTAATATATCGTCTTTTTTTAATTTAAATCGTTCGTAAAAACGATTAGCTAAATCTTCAGGCATTTCTTTATTCAAGTATGCTCGAACAAAAGTTTTTCCAATATGCGCACCACTCCCTTCATCTCCTAAAACATACCCCAGTGATATTCCATATATTGAAATATTAGTTCCGTCATAAAAACAAGTATTGGCTCCTGTTCCAAGTATTGCAGCAATTCCAGGTGTGTTTTTGCATAATGCACGAGCAGCGCCTAACATATCCGATTCTATCTGAATAATTGCTTGTGGAAACAATTGCAATAAAGCATTTTTCACAATCTCTTTTTTTGAATCGGTCGAACAGCCAGCACCATAAAAGAAAATTTTAAATTTAGAATTTATGATTTCAGATTTTAATTGTGGAAGCAATTCCAATTTTAAAAATGTTGAAATTTGCTCCGTTGTTTGAAAGTAAGGGTTAACGCCTTGTGAAGTTGCTTGGTAAATTTTCTGATTTTCATCAATCAATCTCCAATCTGTTTTTGTTGAACCGCTATCAGCTATTAAAATCATGTTTTTTTATAAAATAAAATTCGTTCTTTTATAAAATTAACATTTTTTATAGAATAGGATATTTCCTTTTTAGTATTTTTACAAAATAATGCAAAAAGCTATTTCATGTTTTTTACTTGTTTTGTTTTCATTTGCCTATAGCTATGAAGCGTTAAAGTATTTTTCAAAATCACTTGGAGATAATTCAATAAGTTGGGTTGATGATTCTGATTCTGAAGAAGGCAAAACAGAATCAGAAAAATCCAAAGAGAAAAATGAAAAATTTAATTTTTCTGAAGATTTTTATCTTAATCATTTATGTTATAATAATACGTTAATATATAATCTATCTTATTTAGCTATTTTAAATTCTCAGCAAAATCCTAATTTTTCGTCAGCAGATTATAGCCAGAAAGTATATTCTCCTCCTGAGTTAGTTTAATTTCTTTTCTTATAAGGCTTTCTGTCCTTCTGTTTCACCATTTATCATTTATTAATATCAATTCGTATTGATTAAAATCTATCGCAGATTTATCATTGCATTTTATACATTATCCACTTTGTGAATAGTGATAATTTGTAGCTGATTCTTAATCATAGAATTTAACATCTATTTTATGGACATTCAAAATAAAAATATTAAGGGATTTACTTTAAAATACCTAAAAAATGATTTACCAGCCGGTTTGGTAGTTTTTTTAGTTGCGCTTCCATTATGTTTAGGAATTGCACTGGCATCTGGGGCTCCATTGTTTTCTGGGATTATAGCAGGAGTAGTAGGAGGGACTGTTGTAGCTTTTGCAAGTGGTTCTTCATTAAGTGTTAGTGGTCCAGCAGCAGGATTAACCGTAATTGTGCTCAATGCGATTACTTCCTTAGGCAGTTACGAAGTTTTTTTACTTGCAGTTGTATTAGCAGGTTTAATTCAAATTGCTTTGGGCTTTTTAAAAGCAGGTATTATAGGTTATTATTTCCCTTCGAGTGTTATTAAAGGAATGCTCGCAGCCATTGGAATTATTTTAATACTAAAACAAATTCCGCATGCTTTTGGTTATGACAAAGACAATGAAGGAGATTTTGATTTTTTACAAGTTGATGGACAAAATACACTTTCCGAATTTTTCAATTTTGTAAATTACATTCACCCTGGAGCAGTAATAATTAGTGTTATTTCGCTTTTTATTTTAATAATGTGGGAGCGTCCTTTTTTGAAAAAAATTACCTTCTTTAAAATTGTTCCAGGAGCTTTATTAGTTGTGATTGTGGGAGTATTACTAAATGAAATGTTTGGAAAATTTTATCCTGAATTACAATTAGTTGGTGATAAATTAGTTCGACTACCAGTTGCCGATTCTGCATCGGGCTTCATCAATCAATTTACATTGCCTGATTTTAAAGCTTTTGGGAATTACCAGGTATATGTTGTAGCTGTAACCATAGCTATAATAGCAAGTTTAGAGTCCTTATTAAGTTTAGAAGCTGTAGACAAACTGGATCCACATAAACGCATTTCGCCAACAAATCGTGAGTTAAAAGCTCAAGGTTTAGGAAATTTAATTTCTGGTTTAATTGGAGGTTTACCTTTAACAGCTGTAATTGTAAGAAGTTCGGCTAATGTAAATGCTGGTGGTAAAACAAAATTATCAGCAATTATACATGGGCTTTTGTTATTGATAAGTGTAGTAGCTATTGCTTCGGTTCTTAACAAAATCCCTCTTGCATGTTTAGCTGCATTACTGTTATTGGTTGGATATAAATTGGCTAAAATCCCCTTGTTTGTATCCATGTTTAAATTAGGTTGGGAGCAATTTATTCCATTTGTTGTTACAGTGGTTGTAATTCAATTTTCGGATTTATTAAAAGGCATTGGTGCAGGTATGATAGTGGCTGTATTTATTATACTGCGTAATAATTA
>CANCPZ010000179.1 GCA_947380175.1 Bacteroidota bacterium
TCCGTGCTCACACCACTTATACCCAACGCTTTTTTTATTTGCTCTGAATGTGTAAGACATACCTGCTCAAATGCATAACCGCTCCATGCTTTTTGCTTCGGATTATCAACCATTTTTTCCCAATGATTTTTATCGAACCTCTTTTGTCCTTTGATAAATTTTGTATGAAATAATGAGAAAAAGTCTCCCAACTGATAGAGGCTGTTTCTCTCTTTTTTACCGAATGGAATATATTTACAAATAAACCCACTCTCCTCTAGTTCTTCTAGTAACTGAGTAAGGCTACCTCCTGTGGGAAGTTTGGTTTCAGCACTTATTTCTTCCCGTGTTAATCCTTTGCTTTTCTTGGCCAGTGCCATGACAATAGCTTCGTGCCGTTCTGCTTTTGCAAACAGAGATTTAAATAGCTTGTTAAACTCACCTACAAGAAATCCATTTGGTTCAAAACAAAGCTGGTCTATATTTTGCGAAGCACTCAAACCTTTCTTTATTTCATCCCAATAAAAAGGGACACCTCCTAAAACCATATATAACTGTATCAAATGGTATTTAGGGAATGAGATTTTTTTACTATTTAGAAAATCTTCGCATTCCCTCAAAGTAAATGGCTCTATTTTCATTCTTTGGGTAATCCTATTATGTAAGCCACCTCTGTTATTTATGAGTGTGTTAATCATCCATGAAGCCGCTGATCCGCAAACAATCAATAATATGTCCTTCCTTGATGAAGCCCAACTGTTCCAAAAATGCTCTAAAGCCTGTATAAATCTTGAACGGGCAGTGTCAAACCAAGGCAACTCATCAATAAAAATGACTTTTTTCTTTTGTTTGGATTTTTCAACAACCTCGATGATTTGCTGAAAAGCCTCCATCCAATTATTTGCATTAGTTGCTACTTCATTCGGATATTGCTTTCGCATAGCCATATTAAAATTTGCTAGCTGATCTTTAAAATTTGCTTGGGCTACTCCCGTAAGCTGAAATGTAAATTTCCCTTCAAATACACTTTTTACCAAAAATGTTTTACCAACTCTGCGTCTCCCATACAATGCTACAAATTCTGATTTTGCAGATTCGAGTCTTTGATTCAGTAGTGTAATTTCATTTTGCCTGCCTATGATCATGATTTTATATTTAGCCACAAATATAATAATAAATTAACTTATGGCTAAGTATAGTGTATTTTATATTTAGCCGTAAGCCGGTTATATATTCTTATTACGGCTGAATATGTTTTCATGCACGTAATCTTATCTTAAATAAACATTCGGTTTGATGTTTATTTATGGAGTTTTATCTAACAGAAAATTAATTAGTTACATTTCTGCCTATTTTTCGTGGTTAGCTTTTTATTGGTCGATTATAAATTGATGACGCTGCGAGTTGGATTTATCGAACTTTATAAATGATTTTAATGGGCATTGAGTGCAATTCGCAATTTAGGGCATTTCTTTGATAATTTGGATGTTAGCGGGAAACAAGGGTACCCGTTCGACCTTGAAAGAAAATGGCGTATTTTCGGACGGACGAGTTCGAACGGAGAAGATAAATAATCTCATAACGCTTATTTAGAAAGAGGTTTAGAGGGAAATAAAAACCGGACTTCTCAAAATTTCTCTGAAAAGTCCGGCTCTGTACCCTGCGGGTTGGATTTATCGAACTTTATAGATGACTTTCAAGCACTTAGAATCCTTCTTAACTCACGCGATTGGAAGTTGATTCTTTAATTTCGACAGTATAAATTTGGGCAAAGACTTTTTCAGCATTTTTTGCATGCTTATGAAATTACGTAGAATTCTATGCGGAAATTAAGACAGTGCTCAAGTTTCTTTTTTGTCTTCATTCCTTCCTTACTAATTATTATTTTCCAATTTTACTTCAGTATTAAATCAGTCTTTTTTATTAATATTGGTCGTGCGAAAAATTGCCGTATATATTACATTGGTATTGTACTTAGCTATTCAGCTAAGACCAGTTACAGCAATTGTTGGTGACTTATTAGCGCATACATTTTGGTACGCCCATCACTTAGCAACTGAGCATCATGAACATGGTCACGAACACTTACACGACGAACTTGCAGAAATTGATGATGATCACGACCATCATCATGAACAGCAAGCTCCTTCATCGATTAAGATTTATGAAGAAAATTTACTGCATCTGATTCAAGTTTTTGATTTCAGATTCCTTACAACAATAACTTATAATGAATATCCAAGATTTGTTATAAATCAATGGGATACTATAAGCCTTCCTACAAATAGCCCTCCTCCAAAATCCTAATCAACTTTTATCAGAAATTTTATAGGTTCCAAATTGTATAGAGTAATTTCTTTCGATTTGGATTATTTCAATACCCTTTTTGGGAGAATCTTTTCCATTCCGTGAATTGAAGAGATTTCTGTATCCTAAAAGTGTGTTGCATTTTTATGTGTTTTCTGATAAAATCAGATTATTAATAAACGGTTTTTATATACGAACCGAAGTTTAATTTTTTTCTTAAAATTCAAATAATAGTATGATAAATAAATGGTTTTTATTTATCATAGTAACTATTGTTTTTTCATTCAGCAACTTGATTGCCCAAAACGTTGCAATTAGAGGAACTGTAAAAGACAAAGTAACTGGGGTAGATTTGGCGGATGTTTTTGTTAGTATTGATAAAACAAACAGTCATTCGCATACAGATAATAAAGGGAATTTCTTTTTTGTCAATATTCCCGTAGGTCAATATGACCTTGAGTTTGAGAAAACAGGTTACGAAAAGCAGTTTTTAAAACTTGATGTATCTTCAAACGATACAATTAGTTTAAATATTTTACTCGTTTCAAAATCTGTTAACCTCTCCGAAGTTTCGATAGCCGCAGACAAACCTGTATCCGCCGCCTCTTCTTCTTATATAAGTCAATCGAGTTTCGCAAATCGTCCAAAAAATTCGGCGCAAGATTTATTAAGGTTAGTGCCCGGACTTTTTATTGCTCAGCACGCAGGAGGTGGTAAAGCTGAACAAATTTTTATCAGGGGGTTTGACTGCGACCACGGAACAGACATCGCAACCTTTGTAGATGGTATTCCAGTTAATATGCCAAGTCATGGTCATGGTCAGGGGTATGCCGACCTTCATTTTCTTATACCTGAAGTAGTAGAAGGAATGAGTGTTTTTAAAGGTACTTCTTCGCCTTTATATGGTGACTTTGCTACTGGGGCAGCTGTTGGGTTTAAAACTTACGACTCCTTACCTAATAACTTAATTCAGTTAGAAACAGGCTCCGTTCCTTCAACAAATGCTATAACAAGTACAAGGGGATTAGCACTTTTGCAAGTTCCTATTAAGAGCAATAATGTATCTTCTTATTTTGCAGCAGACGTTATTAATAACAGTGGTTATTTTAAAATTAATCAAGATTTTAAACGAACTAATATCTTCTCTAAAACAACTATTACTCTGAATGATTATAGTAAGATTCAATTTTCTGTTTCAGGTTTTGGTTCATCTTGGAATGCGTCAGGTCAAATTCCTGAACGTGCTGTTGCTGCTGGCTTAATATCTCGTTTTGGAAGTATTGACCCAAATGAAGGAGGAACGACTTCAAGAAATAATTATAACCTAACGTACAATACAAAACTTGGTTCTGGTGAATTTGAAACACAAGCCTATATGAGTAATTATCGTTTTAAGTTATTTTCTGATTTTACATTTTTTCTCAATGATTCTATAAATGGAGATATGATTGAGCAAGACGACAATAGAACTGTTCGTGGGCTAAATACAAAATACTCTATTGGACATAAATTGTTTAATATGTATAATAAATTTACCATTGCAGCAACATTCCGTTCAGATGAAATCGAAAATCAATTATGGCACGCTCCACACAGAGAAAGAATGCATGCTAATGCTCATTCGTTAATTCATCAGCGTTCTAATGCCGTTTTCGTAAATGAAGTATTCCGTTTTAATAGTCATTTTAGAGCTGAGATAGGTGCACGTTATGACTATTTTGTGTTTGATGTCGAAGATTTACTTCCAACAGATTCAACGCATAAAAATTATTCAGGCTTTAACTATCAATCAGCGATCAGTCCAAAAGTGAATTTAATTTATTCTGTTAATGATAAACTACAATTCTTCTTTAATACTGGAAGTGGTTACCATTCGAATGATGCACGTTCATCTGTTCAAGATAAAAACCAACATCACTTGCCAATTGCTGTAAGTTCGGAAATTGGAACATTGTTTCATATTAAGCAAACAGTTATTTCAGCAGCCATTTGGGGCATGGATTTAAGCAACGAATTAGTGTACGTTGGTGATGATGGGACTACTGAAAATAAAGGTGCAAGTAGAAGATATGGTGTTGATTTAAGTGGTAGAGCCCAATTATTATCTTGGTTATTTTTAGATTTGGATTTTAATATGTCGCAAGGACGATTAATTGATACACTTTTTGGAATGCAAAAAACAACTGATTATTATATCCCATTAGCACCGACTTTAACTTCTGTTGGAGGATTAACTGCTAAGTTTAAAAAAGGTTTAGAGTTTGGCTTACGATACAGATATATGAAAGATAGACCTGCTAATGAATCCAACACAATTGTTGCTCATGGTTATAACGTAGTTGATTTTACAGCAAATTATAAAACCAAGCATTACAAAGTTGGATTAGTAATCGAAAATCTATTAAATGTAAAATGGAACGAAGCTCAATTTGATACTGAAACCAGATTAAGAAATGAAACTAAATCTGTTGATGAACTTCACTATACTCCCGGAACGCCATTTTATGCAAAGCTAGTTATAGGTTATATATTTTAATTAAACATAGGAT
>CANCPZ010000180.1 GCA_947380175.1 Bacteroidota bacterium
GTTGATTCAGTTGCGCTTTCAGCATCTCATAAAGGGGCTAATGAAGGAATTGTTGGATTAATTAATATTTTTGCTGGTGGAGCCTTTTCACGTGCTTCCGTTTTTGGTTTAGGTATAATGCCTTATATTTCTGCCTCTATTGTTATTCAATTAATGGGCATGGCTTTGCCTTATTTTAGGAAATTACAAATGTCAGGCGAAAGTGGACGTAAAAAAATCAATCAGATTACACGTTTTGTAACCGTAATAATTACTGTTTTTCAGGCTCCAGGATATATAGCAACACAGGTTAATAAACCTGGAATTGTTAATGACCCTAGTGCTTTTTGGATGATTCAAACAGTTTTGATTTTAGTAACTGGAACCATGTTTGTAATGTGGTTAGGCGAAAAAATTACTGATAAAGGAATTGGTAATGGTATTTCAATAATAATAATGGTTGGTATTATTGCACGTTTGCCTTTTGCATTTGTTTCTGAATTTGGTGCTCGTTTGGGTGGTGAAGGAGGAGGATTGATTATGTTATTAATTGAAATTGTTTTATTGTTACTTATTATAGTAGGTTCAATATTGTTGGTTCAAGGTACACGTAAAATTCCGGTACAATTTGCTAAAAAAATAGTTGGAAACAAACAATATGGAGGAGTTCGTCAATATATTCCTTTAAAAGTAAACGCGGCAGGTGTAATGCCTATCATTTTTGCTCAAGCAATTATGTTTATACCATTAACAATTGCTGGTTTTTCTCAATCTGAAGCCCTTGCAGGATTTGTTCAGACATTTTCAAATCATTATGGTCTTTGGTATAATGTTGTATTTGCTTTATTAATTATCGTATTTACATATTTCTATACAGCCATTACTGTTAATCCAAACCAGATGGCAGAAGATATGAAGCGTAATGGAGGTTTTGTTCCAGGTGTTAAACCAGGTAAAAAAACAGCAGAATTTATAGATGCGGTTATGTCTCGCATTACTTTACCAGGATCTATATTTTTAGCTTTAATAGCAGTTTTACCAGCATTCGCAATAAAGTTAAATATTCAACAAGAATTTGCTCAGTTTTATGGAGGGACATCTTTATTAATTTTGGTAGGGGTTGTTTTAGATACTTTACAACAAATTGAAAGTCATTTATTGATGCGTCATTACGATGGATTGATGACTTCAGGAAGAATTAAAGGTCGCTCATCAATGAGTATGACCACTGCAAGCTAAATAAAAAAGAGGGGATAAAATTGTGTCGAAAGGCTTGTATTATAAAACAAAAGAGGAGATAGAGTTAATTAGAGAAAGTTCTTTACTTGTTGCAAAATCTTTAGCCGAAGTAGCAAAGATAATAAAACCAGGAATTACAACTTTAGCATTGGATAAAGTTGCATATGAATTTATTAAAGATAATAATGCAGTACCTGCTTTTTTAAATTATAGCGGTTTTCCTAATTCATTATGTATTTCAGTCAATTCACAAGTTGTTCATGGAATACCTAGTAAATACGAATTACTTGATGGTGATATTTGTTCCGTTGATTGTGGGGTTGTGAAAAATGGTTTTTTTGGTGATTCAGCTTATACGTTTCCTATTGGTGAAGTGAATTCTGAAGTGTTAAATCTTTTAAAGATAACCAAAGAGAGTTTATACAAAGGGATTGAAAAGGCTGTTGAAGGTTTCCGTTTAGGAGATATTAGTGAAGCAATTCAATCTCATGCCGAAAAAAATGGTTATTCTGTTGTTCGGGAACTAGTAGGTCATGGGATAGGTAGAGATTTACACGAATCACCTGAAGTACCTAATTATGGTAAAAAAGGTTCTGGTCTTAAGTTACAAGAAGGATTAGTGATAGCTATTGAACCTATGATTAATTTAGGTAAAAAGGGAATAAAGCAAGATAATGATGGGTGGACAATTAGGACGGTTGATAATAAACAATCGGCACACTTTGAGCATACCATTGCAGTTGGAAAAGATAAAGCTGATATATTATCAAGCTTTGATTATATAGAACAAGCGTTAATAAATAGATAAAAATTTATGGCAAAACAAGCGTCAATTGAGCAAGACGGTATTATTTTAGAAGCGTTGTCGAATGCAATGTTTCGTGTTGAGCTTGAGAATGGCCATGTAATTACAGCTCACATATCTGGAAAGATGAGAATGCATTATATAAAAATACTAACTGGTGATAAAGTCAAAATTGAAATGTCGCCATATGATTTAACAAAAGGAAGAATTTCGTACAGATATAAATAATAACAATAATAAAAATGAAAGTAAGAACATCAATCAAAAAAAGAAGTGTAGATTGCAAGATCGTTCGTAGAAAAGGCGTTTTGTATGTAATCAACAAAAAAAATCCTAAGTTCAAACAAAGACAAGGGTAATCTAATTTTTAAAAATCATAATTAATAAAATACAATGGCAAGAATTGCAGGTATTGATTTACCAAACAACAAAAGAGGAGAAATAGGTTTAACTTATATTTACGGAATAGGCCGTAGCACTGCTCAAAAAGTATTAGCTGAGGCTGGTATTGATGTTAATATAAAGGTTCAGGATTGGAATGATGAGCAATTAACAGCTATTAGGACCATTCTTAATGATAAGTATAAATTAGAGGGCTCTTTGCGTTCTGAAATTCAATTAAACATTAAACGTTTAATGGATATTGGATGTTATAGAGGTATTCGTCACCGTGTTGGTTTACCAGTTCGTGGACAAACGACAAAAAACAATGCACGTACCAGAAAAGGTAAACGTAAAACTGTTGCTAATAAGAAAAAAGTAACTAAGTAATCCCCTCCGCTTACCCTCTAAATAGAGAAAGGGAGTTTAAATAATAAATAAATTAAATGGTTAAAGTGCAAAAGCTTTAACGATCAACTATCAAAACAAAAAATGGCTAAACAAAATCAACAAGGCACTGCTGCTAAAGCTGCTGCAAAAAAAAGAGTTGTAAAAGTAGATTCGGTGGGTGAGGCTCACATAAGTGCTACATTTAACAATATTATTATCTCTCTGACAAACATTTCGGGGCAAGTAATTTCATGGTCAAGTGCAGGTAAAATGGGCTTCCGTGGTTCTAAAAAGAACACTCCTTATGCTGCTCAGTTAGCTGCAACAGATTGTGCAAAAGTGGCACATGATGCAGGTTTAAGAAAAGTGAAAGTTTTTGTTAAAGGCCCTGGCGCTGGAAGAGAGTCTGCAATTCGAACTTTGGTTGGTGCAGGTATTGAAGTGACTGAAATTATGGATATCACACCGATTCCACATAATGGTTGCCGTCCTCCAAAACGTAGAAGAGTTTAATCAAACTTTAAGATTAAAATTTAGGTCAATAATTATTGACAGCCAACAACAAACAACTAAATAATAAATAAAAAAATACAATGGCAAGATACATAGGCCCCAAATCAAGAATAGCTAGAAAATTTAAAGAGCCAATTTTTGGCCCTGATAAAGCATTAGAAAAAAAGAATTATCCTCCAGGACAGCATGGCTTGTCAAAAAAACGTGCTAAACAATCCGAATATTCTGTTCAGTTAAGAGAAAAACAAAAAGCAAAATATACGTATGGTATTTTAGAGCGTCAGTTTGCCAAAATTTACCACATGGCTCAAACAGCTCATGGTGTTACAGGTGAGGTTTTATTACAATTAATCGAATCTCGTTTGGATAATGTTGTTTATCGTTTAGGTATTGCTCCTACTCGTAGTGGTGCTCGTCAATTGGTTAGCCATTGCCACATTATTGTTAATGGTGATGTTGTTAATGTTCCTTCTTATATCTTGAAACCAGGCGATACCGTAGCTGTTCGCGAACGTTCTAAATCATTGGAGGTTATCAATAATTCTGTAGCGTCTGCTACAAACCAGTTTTCTTGGATGGATTTTGATAAAACATCAATGATAGGTAAATTTATTTCAATTCCAGAAAGAGTTCAGATACCTGAAAATATTAAAGAACAATTAATTGTCGAGTTGTACTCGAAATAATTTTTTATCTATTAATGGTTTTTACCAGCAATAGATAGATTAAACCAATTACCAATTACTAATTAATAACTAAATATAAAAAAATGGCAATTTTAGCTTTTCAAAAACCTGATAAGGTTATTATGATAAACTCCAGCGAAACAGAAGGTCAGTTCGAATTCCGTCCTTTGGAGCCTGGTTATGGTATTACTGTAGGTAATGCTTTAAGAAGAATCTTGTTGTCATCGCTTGATGGTCATGCAATCACTACAATTAAAATTGAAGGTGTTGATCATGAGTTCTCTACAATAAAAGGCGTTGCAGAAGATGTAACTGAAATTATATTAAATTTGAAGCAGGTTCGTTTCAAAAAACAAATCGAAACTACAGATTTCGAAAAGGTAACTGTAACTATTACAGGTAAAACGCAATTAACTGCTGGTGATATTGGTAAATTTACATCCGGATTCCAAGTGTTAAATTCAGATTTAGTTATCTGTAACATGGAGCCTACTGTAAAATTAAAAATCGAATTAACAATTGATAGAGGGCGTGGTTATGTTCCTGCCGAAGAAAATAAACCTGTAAACGCAGTAGCTGGTTTAATTCCAATCGACTCTATTTACACACCTATAAAAAACGTACAATATAGTATCGAAAACTTTCGTGTTGAACAAAAAACCGATTACGAAAAATTGATTATGAATATTGTTACTGATGGTTCGGTTCATCCTAAAGAAGCTTTAAAAGAAGCTGCAAAGATTTTGATTCATCACTTTATGTTGTTTTCTGATGAGCGTATTACCTTAGATACAGAGGAGAAAATGGCT
>CANCPZ010000181.1 GCA_947380175.1 Bacteroidota bacterium
GGGTAGAAGATGTTACCAATAGGCAGTATGCAGTACCTAATTATTTAACAAGGCGACAATTGAATTTAAGAATGATTGTAAAATTTTAAAATAATAGTTTGTATATTTAAAAACCAGTTTAAACAGATGAAAAAAACCGTTTATACCCTTATTACTTTTGCAACAGTAATAGCAATCGCATCGTGCAATACCAGCACCGATGAAACTAAAAAAGAACAAAACACCTCTACCTCTTTTACCGATACCGTAAACAAAGAAATTTGGGCCGAACAGATGGTATCGAACAATTTATTAAAACGAATGGAAGGTGCAGATGATGAATATTGGAACGACATTAATAAAAATGTTAACCGCGCCAACATATTCAACACCATTATTGATGCAGTAATTAGCGGAAAACAAAAAGCATTTAACTTTGAAAACGACACCTTATTTACCTTAGAATCGGTAAAAGAACGATTAATAAACCATGATTTTGATTTGGACCCTTCTAAAAAAAACCAGCATTATACAAGCGATGATTTGTCGGCACTTCGATTTTCGGAAAAATGGATTTTTGATAAAGTAAATTTTAAATTAGAAAACAAAGTTTCTCGGATTGATGTGATTGTAAAAAAGTTTTCGGCCGATGGAAAATGGATTGGCGAAAGAGCCCTATTTTATGTAAAATTAAATAATTAAGATGTAAAAAAACAATGTATGTGTATGCAATTAATTAATTACAAAAATAAATCGGGTGTCTTACTAATTTTATTCGCTATTGTTACAAGTACAATTGCGCAAAACGAAGTAAAAATTGGCAATCAAATTTGGATGAACGAAAACTTAAATGTTGAAAAATTTCAAAATGGTGATGACTTAATTCAAGCTCAATCGAACGAAGCTTGGGAAAATGCAGGTTTTGCGCATCAACCAGCTTGGTGTTATTATGAAATGGATACTAAAAATGGTAAAAAATATGGTAAATTATATAATCGGTTTGCATTATATGATGCACGATTGATAGCACCTAAAGGTTGGCACATTCCATCCATAAGCGAATGGCAAACACTAATAACTTATTTAGGTGGCGACACCATTGCGGGCGCAAAATTAAAATCGGCTGAATTAATAAATAACAATATAAAAAAATCGGAATTATCAGGATTTAATGCATTATTGGGTGGTTGGCGAGATGTTGGTTTTGGTGATATTGGAGCAGTTGGTTGTTGGTGGACTATCAACTCTTTAAATCTGGAAAAAGAAACCCATTATTATCAAATTACTGGCGATGATGCGATAACTACTAATTATACCACTTGGATTATGGGATATTCCATACGATGTATTAAAGATTAATTTATACCTATGGTTTATTTGGAGCAAAAAAATGTGATGTAAATACATAAACTAAACACCTGTAACTGATGAAAAAAAATCTACTACTTTTAATTCTTACTTTTTCTGTAAGCAGCATTTTTGCCGATTCGCCAATTACCGCTACCAATTTTTACAAGGCCTATTTAGATGTTCCAATGGTTAATGTGGCGCTTGCTTCAAAAGGAAAAGTATCCAAAACAATGATGGAATATTTAGCAAATGATACCAACCCTTTAGATATAAAATTAGCAGTAATAAACGCTGTTGGTTGGAACCACAAAGGAGTAAATAATAGCAAGACTTTTTTAAATTATATTGTTGCAACAAAAAAATACAAAAGCGAATACAATAAGTGCATAACACTTGAATATTATGGAACTGCCAATGAGCAACTGTGTTACGCCTACCTAAAAGCGCTTGATAATTATTTTAATGTAATTGATGCCTACCAAATGGCATTAAAAGCTGTAAGCAAAACGCCCAATAGTTTTGCTATAAATATGATTGCTAATTTAATTAAAGCACAAACATTGGCAGCTATTAACGAAACGTGTTATGCTAATAAATTATTTAACACATTAAAAACAAAAACATCTGTAACAAACGATATGAGAGCAGAAGCTAAAAAATATATTTTTGAATACATGGATTTATTGGGCAATAAGTGCAACTAAATTACTAAACATAAAAACAGCAACTATAATGAGCCAGGATAAAATAAAAGAACTAAATAAAATCTTTTCCTTTTCGGGGATAATTAGTAACAAACAAAAGTTATTTTATAAATTATTTTTTACATCTTTTTTGTGGTGCTTAATTTGTTTACTAATTAGTTTATATCATGAATTTAGTTGGCATGTATTAAAAGAATATCTATCGATAGCTTTTTTTGGATTTTTGGAAAGCTTGTCAATTATTTTGGGAGGGTTAGTTTTTTCGGGTATTATTTTTAAAATAAAAAGAAATAACTTTACTTATCTCTTGGCTAGTATAGCTATAATTTATTTTTTTTTAGAAATTATATATTGCCTTATTTATCTTCAAAAAAATCTTGGAATAACCGATATCAGTGTTATTAAATCGTTTGACAAAGGAACAACAATAGCTATGGGAGTCTTTTTAGCTTTTAGTATTTTCTACGGCATTACACAATTAATTTTTAGCATAGCCAAAAAAATATTATTTAAAAAATGGGCTAAACAACTAGAAAAAAATGAGGATATAAAAGAATAGCTAACTATTAAAAAAACATTTTTATTAATAGCTAACTTTTCCTTTTCTAGCTTAAGTGTGTCAGTTTTTCCCTGTGCCATAACAATGATAACATTTACCTAATAAATCTCCTTCACGACATTCACTGCAATCAACCCATCCATCGTTGCAACCAGAAACATAGCAATCTTTTTCGTAACACCACCCTATATAACAATTACAATTCACATTTGTAATCATATAACCATAACCATAACAATCTGAACATAATACATACCCTAATCTTATTTCATCTCTATCATTTCTGCTGCAGTCTTTTAAAGAAGGTTTTCTAACCGTTTTGTTACAATTACTACAAACTCCTGTACCTTGGCAATAAGAACAAACATTACTTTGACTTGTTGAAGATTGAGAATTAGAGCTTGTTTTATCTTCGGTTTCCATTAAATATTGATAATTCTGATGCTCGTTTATGAAATTATTTGATGCACTATTCTTTTTTTGGGAATTTATTATAATACCTGTTTCAAACTTTGAATAATGGAAAATGGGTTCTCCAGCTTCATCTTTTAATCGAGTAACTAAATTATTATGATTAATATTATTAGATAGTGAATCATAATGTGTTGGAGGAATATAAAAAGAATCATCTTTAAATTTTAAAATATCTATACAATATGGAGTGGCGTTTGTTTCGCTACGCGAAATAAAAATTTTACCATCTACCAACCTCCAATCGCAAATGTCTATTGCATCTCCTTCATCATTATAAAATTTCTTAAATGTTCCATCTGCTTCAAATTGTATAAAAACTTTTCCATAATATGAATCAAAATATTTCCAAGCTCCTAAAATATTTTCCTCATTTAAAGTTATTGAATCATCTGTTTTTAGTGTACTTTTTTGAGAGGCATCAGATCGTTCTGAATTTTGATTACATCCAATTAAAAACAAAATAGAAAATAGAATTAAGAAACGTATTTTAATATTTGTTATCATTTGTATTACTAATTTCTTTGGCAAAATTAACTTCAGAACTTAATCTTTCAAAAATACATTTTTGAATACATGGATTTTTTGGGCAATAAGTGCAACTAAATTACCCAACATAAAAAAAGTGTTTAGGTACTTCTTTATTTTACCCTGTTTTTTTGATGTAAAGGGCGAATCAGCAAAAAGAGAGATTATTGAAACTGAAAAGATAAAAAGTAAGATTGTTTTTCCCTATGTACTAATTTCCTATTCTTATTTCTCTAATTGTTGAGCTATTTTTTAAAAATCCATAGCTAATTCCTTCCAAATACTGATACCGCATGCCTCTATATGTATTGAGTTGCTTATCCCTTAAAACAAAAAATGTGTTATATTTATTCATACGCTGAAATATTTCTTCTTTAGAACGTACTATTGAACTAGTTTTTGTTTTCCCAATTATTACCCCTTTTTCCGTTTCTCCTTTAAAAGGAGGATAAAAAATAATTCCCGTAATAGTATCTGAAAGAGAAACAATGTAAGTAATACCTGTTTTTTTACTTATATAATACTTGTTTGGCGGCGGAGCGACACTACTAGTTGGCCAAACAATTTCATATTGATTAGTTTTAATTTTATACTTTACATTGGATGATTTAAGCACATCTTGCATTACTGTTTGCCTAATAATTATATTGCCATAACCACTTTTGGTAACAATGGCGGGTGGTGTTTGCGAAAAACTATACTTACAAAATAAAAGAAAAAATATACTAAAAATGATGGGTGCTTTTTTCATGGTAATTTTTATTTGTGTTTTCAGGTTTGAGAATTTACTTTCAAGAATTCTCTTTATTAAACCAATTAGAAATAGGGTTAACAATATACTTTATCCAATATTTAAATATAATATAAAGCACTAAAGAGGCAAAAAACACCCCAATAATTATTTCAAAAACAAATTTTTCGTGTAAATAATCTCGGTATTGAAGATAGTAAAAAGCAACCTTATTTAGCAGATAACCAGCCACTCCCAAAGGAATTAAAAAAGAAGAAATCGATAAAACCATATATGCTATAAGAAAAAAACCAAAAAGTAACATTACCGAGATATCAGCCAATATGGAAAAAAACCAGCCTTTTTTTGCCATATATTCCCCATATTTATTGGTATGATACTCAACTTTATTTTTTATTTTTTGCCATTTCATAATACTCATGTTTTATATTTTCAGAATAACTCTAATA
>CANCPZ010000182.1 GCA_947380175.1 Bacteroidota bacterium
CACTCTTCATATGAGGTGAAATAAAATATGAAATAGAATATGCTATAAAAGAGAGACTTGATATTAAAACACACGATATAAGTATGTAATTCATGTCTAAATAATATTAAAGGAAGCTAATGCTATTAAAGCACATAGAACTAAGAGAAACATCGAAGGTAAATGTTTAATAACAGGATTTTTTATTTTAAAATGAAAATACTGCGCAGCTAACATATATAAACCCATAAAAATTGAAGGAATAGAAATTAATGATTGATACCAAATTCCTACGATTATTAAAGTGGCTAAAGAAACTTTTGATGCTCCTACAAATGTTCGAGTTAAATCACTTAAACCAAATTGTTTAAACTCACTGGTTATTACGTCATATCGGAAAATCCAAACATAAGCAACTGAAGTAGCTAAAATAATTTGTGCTACAATTAGATAATTTATCATGGTATTTTTTTGATTTATTAGTAACTTTTTGTTTGATTAGTTCAATCTTTTTTGTTTGATTGTCTAATTGCCAAAAAGAAACCTGTGGCAAAAAGCAGAGTTATAAGTCCAGCAAAATATGGGATTACTTCAGTCATTTTTTGAATTATTAATTAGTTTTAAATAAATACCAAAAGCTAATATTGAAGGAACCCATATACCAATAAAAGTTCCGTCTGTTTTTTCTCCCTGAAAGTAAAGTATTTCAGAAAAGATTAGGGATAATAAAGCAGCAACAAAAAGAAGTTTGTCTGCCGTTGTGAATTTTCTAAACATATCTTTTTTTTTAATTATTATTTGTAAAATTAGTTATTTCTATTCAGATTACGGAAGATTCCTTAAAAATAAATATTCAATAAAAGTCACGAAAATCTAGAGCTTTTATTTATCCGCTTTATTTAACTACAAATGATCAGCCTAGCCCTAAAACCGAAACTTTTGCTAAACCGATGTTATCCGCTTCCTTTTTATTTGTAAGGTTTACCAAACACTTTATGCGTATTGCTCCAACTTATTGTTTTTATTTTACGAATAGCAGCACCAAATTCTTCATCAATAGCAAATTTTACAATTGGTTAATATTATTAGATATTTTTTTCCTGCTATTAGCTGTTCATTTCAGTAATTCAACATATTAAAAAAATGAATGAAAAAATTTAGTAGATATTGCCAAACATAAATCACAGCATTTGTCAATAAAAAAGCGAGATAAAATCTCGCTTTTTTATTGACAAATATTTAATCGATATGAGTTATTTAGATCCTAAACCTACGGGGCTACCAACTCGTGTCATTGCACAACGGAATCCAATCCAAGCAGTAGATTGGCGTTGATCAAGAAAACGTCTTGTTCCTGGAACCATCCAATATGCACGATCTTTCCACGAACCTCCTTTAAAAACATGAGCCTTGTCGTTAATCATAGAAGTATTGTCAGGGCCTGCATCTTTTCCATCTGGTTGAGATGATGCATTGTACATTCCAAAACTTTCAGGTTTACCTGTGGTTGAAGGAGATGTATTATTATCAGCCCATGTAGCACCCGATAATTCTTTTGTTTGAGTTTGGTAATCACCATCTTGATAGTTAATATTATCAGCATATTTGTAATTTCTTCTTTCGTCCAAATTATCATCAGCAATAGTAATACTAACATCTCTCCATCTAACTTGGCCAGGCAAACTCACAATATTACTATCCATATCGTATCTAATAGTATCTTCAATAATAATTTGATTGTCATTTGCAGGGTCTCTCAACTGAGTTTGAAATACATTACCTCTGAAAGGACGGAAATCACTTTTATCTTCTGCAGACAAAGGACGATATACATCCATTACCCACTCACTAACATTACCTGCCATATTGTATAAACCATAATCATTTGGCCAATATGAGTAAACTGGTGTGGTAATATCACCAGCATCATTTAAAGCACCAGCATTACCCATCATATCACCATTACTACGTTGGTAGTTTGCCAACATTTGTCCTAAAAATTTTTCATCAGGATTACGAGTTCCATGACCATTCCAAGGATATAAACGTCGGTCGGTAATACGTTCACCAACCGTATTTCCAATTAAACCATATGCCGCGTATTCCCATTCTGCTTCGGTTGGCAAGCGGTATTTTGGTAAAAATATTCCATCCTCAACTCTAACTAATCGAGTACCTCCATTTGCATCCATTGCAGGAATAGGAGAAACTACAGTTCCTTTCCATTGACCAGAAAGGTATTCTTCTGTATTAAAATAATCACCCTCACTTGGATTTGGATTATGATCTAAAATACCTTCGCGAATTAAAATAAATTCATTTACCCTATCAGTACGCCATGCACAAAAATCAGATGCTTGCAACCAATTAACTCCAACAACAGGATAATCTCGGTATGCAGGATGACGCAAGTAGTATTCTACATATGGTTCATTATATGACATTTTATCGCGCCAAACTAATGTGTCAGGCAATGCTTTTTTTATTACGTCAAAGAAATTGGCACCAAAAACTTTGGTTGTCCAATGAATATACTCAAGATAATCTAGATTTCGAACTTCGGTTTGATCCATATAAAATGAAGAAACAGAAACGCGTTTTGGTATAGCGTTCCAGTCGTAAGTTACATCTTGTTCGGCTCTACCCATAGTAAATGTACCTCCTTCTACCAACACTAAACCTGGGCCTGTCTCTTGTTCCTCATAAGGAACAACTTCAAAACCTCCATTTTTTTCGTTGTTATACTCCCAAGCTGTAACTGGCGATCTTTCTTTACTGCAAGAAGCAAGGGCTATTATTCCTGAAAATAAGATTAGTTTGCTTGATACTTTTTTCATTGCTTTCGTTTTGGTTAATATTTTTTTATAAAAAACTATGTTTTAATACAAAAATTGTTTTTACTACTAATTATTAAAATGATGGACAACTAACTGTTCTAAATTTTTTCTTTTTTGGTTTGCATTCAAACTGTAATGAAAATGAAATTTCGTGTGATCCTGCAGTAGCGTTAGTTAATTTAGATACTGTAACATCATAACTATATCCCACTTTAAAAAAGTGTTGTTGAAATCCAATAAGTGCAATAAAGGAGTCCTGGTTACGATACCATAAACCTCCTACAATTGCACCTTTTGTAACATAAATACCCAGATTTAATTGTTGGAAGTCTTGTTGCTTTTGAAATAAAACATTCGGAGAAATAAATGTTTGGTTTCCCTTATCTCCAATAGGTATTACAGCACCTGCATGTCCTGTAAGTTTCATAGGCAATTTGCTTATTCCTATCAAGCCTTCATCAGGTTGTGTTAAATGGTGAGCGGCAAAGCCAAAAAAATAGCGTTTACTATATCCTAAAAAACCAGCAGAAAGATCTATATTACTCTTGCTTGCTAAACCCGGAACTTCACGTGTGTTGTATACAAATCCTCTCCTTTCGTCAATCATATCACCAAAGGTAAGCTTTGACCAATCTATACTTTTTTGAAAATAAGTTGCCTGAAAGCCAAATTTCATAGAAAACTCGCGACTAATATTTAATTGGTAAGAATACATAAGACTAACATTTGTGGTTGTTAGTGTACCTTGTCCTGCTTTGTCGTTTGTAACTAAAAGGCCTAAGCCTCCGCCGATAGCGTCAAAATGTTGGTCATAAGATGCTGAATAAGTAACGTAAGTTCCTGTAATTCCAGGCCATTGGTTTCTATAATTTAAAGAGAATCGGGGGCATCTAGCTGTGCCAGCAAAGGCTGGATTAAGGTAAAGAGGGTTGGCATAAAACTGTGTAAATTCAGGGTCTTGAGCAAATAGCACATCACTGAATCCAAAATAAAATAGTACAGTTAAAATTAAAACGATTCGCTTTAACATAATAGTTTGATTTTAAATATGACACAATTATACATAAATAAAATGTAAAAGTTGCGTTTACTCAATTAATTTTAAAATTTGGTACAATAACCTTTTTTTAAAAACGTTGATTAAAAATATTGCATGTTAAGATTACAAACTTATAAAAAATAATCTTTACCAACACTAACAATTCTTTGTTTTTTAACTAATTTTGAATTACTAAATCAGAAATTTATGAGGAGACGGATTTTATTTTACACATTTTTACTTCTAAAATTTCCCTCTTTTGGTCAGTTTTTAAATAGTAGTGAAGGTGAAAATTTTGATTATACGATCAATTGGAAATTACCAATCACTTCTAAAATTTCTGATTCAGAGACGTTACGTTATTTATATTTTGACGAAGCAATTAATGACCATGAAAATGATTTTTTGCCAAAATTTGCCAAAATAATTGATATTGAACAAAACGAATTAAATTTTGGAGCATCCATCGTAAAAGCTTCCTACCAAAATTTATCTGAAAACGAACTTGATATACTTAAGGGAAATTCAAAAATTGTTTCCCAAATTAATATAACTACAAAAGTGGTTACTATAAAAAAACGCCATTATGGAATCTTATCTTTTGTTCCTATTCGAAAAAATACGGTTACCGGTAAATACGAAAAGCTAGTCTCTTTTAATTTATCTATTTCACATGGCGAGATAGAAAAAAAAGAATCTCGTTCTTTGCAAACGTATGTGGCACATTCTGTTTTACAAAGTGGAAAATGGTATAAAATAGCTATTGGTTCAGATGGTATTTATAAACTTTCATATTCATTTTTAACGAATCTAGGAATAGATGTGTCTGCTATTGATCCACGAAATATTCGTATTTATGG
>CANCPZ010000183.1 GCA_947380175.1 Bacteroidota bacterium
AAGAATTCGTTCTTCGGGTACAAATTGTTTCCATAAATCATAGGCTTCTTGATCAAATCCTAAACCATCTTCAGTGCTACCTTCGAAAACGGTTACATATAAACGTGATTTATCAATTTTATAAACATCGGTTAATAGTTCCCAAGCCCATGTGATAGCCTCTTTTTTAAAGTAATCGCCAAAGCTCCAATTGCCAAGCATTTCAAACATGGTGTGGTGGTAAGTGTCAACACCCACTTCTTCCAAATCATTATGTTTGCCGCTAACACGCAAACATTTTTGTGTGTCGGCAATACGGGGAAATTTGATTGGTGCATTTCCTAAAAACAAATCTTTGAACGGTGCCATTCCTGAATTATTAAACATCAGTGTTGGGTCATTTTTTACTACCATTGGTGCCGATGGCACTATTTCGTGTCCTTTTGATTTAAAAAAATCTAAAAATGTTTGACGTACTAGGGTTGATTCCATTTGTTGACTATAAATAAACTAATTAAAACTAATTTGCTGTTACAGATAGATTTCCTTTAAATTACTTTTAAAGACCATACACTTCTTTTTGCAAATCAATATTTTTAAAACAATGTTATGATAAATTACCTCAAGGTTTTACAGGATTGCAAATTTAGTTTATTTGTGTAAATTCGCATTGGTTGACGAAAAATAAAAGTGAGATTGAAATAAAGTTTCTAAATGAGTAAGATAAATTACAAATTTAATCCGAAGTCGCTTACCTACGAAAAGGTAACCATTACATTGCGAAAGCGTCTTTGGCAGGTTCTTTCGTATTTAGCAACGGGTTTATTTTTTGCTACCATTACTATTATGCTTGCGTATAAATATTTAGATTCTCCCAAGGAGAAGCAATTGCAACGGGAAATTTCGGAACTTACTTTACAATATGAGTTATTAAATAATCGCATGGGTCAAGTTACAGAGGTGCTTGATGATATTCAGGAAAGGGATAATAATGTTTATCGAACTATATTTGAGGCGGAGCCCATACCTGCCAGTATTCGAAAAGCTGGTTTTGGTGGAGTTGATAGGTATAAGGAGTTGCAAAGTTTTAATAATTCCAAATTGATGATTGAAACGACAAAACGTTTGGATCAAATCAGTAAACAGCTTTATATTCAGTCGAAATCATTTGATGAGGTGGTTAAACTGGTAAAAAGTAAAGAGAAACTATTGGCTTCTATTCCTGCGATACAACCTATTTCTAATCACGATTTAAGACATCAGCCTGGAGGTTTTGGATGGCGAACGCATCCGATTTATAAAACCCCTGAATTTCATCCAGGTATGGATTTTGCAGCTTCTGAGGGAACAGACATTTATTCCACTGGTGATGGTATAGTTTTACAAGCCGATGCTACGGCACAGGGGTATGGAAATCACGTTGTTATTAGTCATGGTTATGGGTATCAGACTTTATATGGACATATGGTAAAGTTTGTTGTTCATGTTGGGCAGCAAGTTAAACGTGGTCAGTTGATTGGTTATGTTGGAAGTACAGGGCTTTCGACAGCACCTCATGTGCATTATGAAGTTCATAAAAATGGTCAAATTGTTAATCCAATAAATTTTTATTACAACGATTTAACGCCTGAACAGTATCAAAAACTAATTGATCAATCATCACAATCGTCGCAATCGTTCGATTAATTAGTTTTATAATATTTGATTGCTTAGTGTACTATATTTTTTTATAAATCATCATTTTTAATTTTATTTCTAAAATTGCATTATAAGGAAATCGATACGGTTAAATTATACTACACTATTGGTGAAGTAGCCGAAATGTTTCATGTAAGCACTTCATTGATTCGTTTTTGGGAGAAGAGTTTTGAAATTCTTAAGCCGAAAAAAAACAAAAAAGGCAATCGTTTATTTACCATTGAAGACATTGATAATCTTAAAATAATTTACAATCTAGTAAAAGAACAAGGATTAACATTAGAGGGTGCTAAAAAATATTTGCGAGAGAATAAAACTTCTTTAAAACACGAAATAAAAACGGAAAAAAATCAATTTTTAGATATTGAAAATAAATTAAAATCGATAAAAAAAACGTTAGTAGAAATACAAAAAAGTTTATAGATTTTAATGTTAAAATTGTTTAACGAATTAACGGTTTTGTTTATTTCCTACTCCATGTAATTTCGCTTTTGATTTTGTAATGTCATGGAAAACTTGGTTAATTTCACCATCTGGACTTTCTGCTGGCACCTGAACAAACTTGCCATCGGGGTTAATTAAAAAATAAGTCGGCATAGATTTTATTTCATAATTGTTTTTTAACTGTAGCCCCGTGTTGTCGTATAAAAAAGTCCAATCGTATTTTGGATTTTTTAAACAGAAATTTTTTAAATCGGTATTTGTTTTTTCGTTCGAAATGCTAACAAATTCAATTTTTTCACCGTACATTTTTTTTAACGAAGGAATTACTTTCATTTGTTCTAAACAAGAAGTGTTACTTGCATCAAAAAACATTAGATAAATATATTTTTTTGAAGAACGTAATTCGTCAATGCTATGTGTTCTACCTAATTTATCGGGCAATTCAAAGAAAGGAGCCGTTCCGCCAATATGCAATTTAGAAAATGAATTTAAAACGTTTTGTGCAATCAGTTGGTGCGCTGTAATTTTACTTTCCGAAATTAGTTGTTCTAGCATTGGCCCAATATTTTTTTTTCTAAAAGAACCATCATAGTAACCATCATACAAGCCTTTTAATAAAACCAATTCGCAAAGTGTATCGTTGTTTTTTAGGATTTTATCATGTTTTAAAATATTCATGGCGCCAATAAAACTACCTCTCTTATTAATTTCAAAATTTATTGCAGCACCTTCTTTTTCTGAAGCAACATTTTCTAATTTTTGTTTAAAAAAACTATTGAAAAAATTCATGTATTCTGGATTGTTATATAAAATAGGTTTTTTGTTAATATAGTTATCAAACATTATCTGTTCATTTGTATTAATCTTTCCTTCGAGTGAGGCAATTGTATAAGTAATATAGGCTTGAAAATACTTGTTGTTTACTGTTGAGTAATAATTGAGCATTGCCAATTTAAACGAATCGATTTTTGGAAGTGCACTTCTACTTACAAACGAGAGATAGTCATAGGATAAAAAATCATCGAAACGCTTTTCGTAATCTATTGTTAGGGCATTAATCTCGGTTTTGCTTTTTAATTTAATGGATAGTGTTAAATCCTGTTCTATGTTAGTGTTGTGGTATGTATTGGTATCGGAAGGCGTTATTATTATTTCATATACAGCGTTTGGTTCTATATACATTGAAGTAATTTTTTTGTCGATTTTTAATTGAATACGTTCTATTTCTTTGCTATTAAATTCGAGCGTAAAATTTCCAATTGAATCAATGGTAGAGTAGGTGAGTTGTTTTTGGGTGTTTGAAATATAATCGTTATGTATCCATACTCCAATTTCTTCGTTTTCGAATGTTTTAGCAACACCTTTTATAGTTACATTTTGTGATGTGCAAAGTAAGTGGGCATTAAAAAATATAATAAGAAGTGCTAAAAGTCTCATGTTTTTTTAATAGAATTAAAATTCATTTAATAGGTTAATCAATGTAGCATTTAAATTTTCAAGTGCTAATGGAATATTCCAGGCATTTTTATTTCTAAATTCAACATAATTGGAAACAGCGCGTATTTGGATATAGGGTATTTTTTCGTTTTCGCAAACAAACATAAAAGCAGCCCCTTCCATACTTTCGGTAATCGGATGGAATTTAGTTACAACTTTTTCGATACTTTTTTCATTTCCATGAGTAGTGTTAACAGTAATTCCATTTACTTTTGGTAGCATTTCCGAAACATAATTAAGCGAACTTGAACTGTTCGTAATTTTTATTGAACCTGGTAAATTTAATTCATTCAAGCTTAAAAATTTATCACCATCTTCAGCACCTAATTCCGAAAAGCAGTCTTCATAAATATTAACGACACTCCCAATTTCGAGGTTTCGATTAAAACTTCCACAAATGCCACTATTTATAGCCACATCGTACGAATCGTCTAATACTTTACTCAAATAATAAGTAGTTGTAATCATACCAATACCGGTAATTAAAAAATCTATTTCTATATTCTTATAAGTGCATTTTATAAGCATATTGGTATTATTTAAAACATGCTCCATTTTATTTATTGTTTCTTCTAATTCGAAACGTGTAGCTGCTACAATAAGTATTTTCATTGAAAAATAAATTATTTATTATTACAAATATACAAATCATTAATCCTGAAAATTTGTTTAATAGAATACATTTGTAAATAGTATTATTGTGATATAAGAATAATTATTTCATAGTATATTTGTAGTATGATATACATAACAAGACGAGAGCATTTTAATGCTGCCCACAAATTATATAATCCTAAATGGAGTAAGGAGCAAAATGATGAGGTGTTTGGTAAATGCGCTAATGAAAACTGGCATGGACATAATTATAATTTATATGTAACCGTTAAAGGTGATGTAAATCCGGATACTGGTTATTCTGTTAATTTAAAAGAATTGAGTGTGATTATTAGAACATACATTACCGAT
>CANCPZ010000184.1 GCA_947380175.1 Bacteroidota bacterium
GTGAAATAAAATTAAGTAACGATACATCCGGGTTGGTAATTGTTACTTTGCTTTTAGACAATGATGTTAATATTCCTCAAAACTCGATTGCTAAGGTTGTTAGTTCCGATATTTTAGGATCAAAAGCAGTACAGTTAATTCTAGGTAAAGGAACAAAATATGCAGAAAGCGGTGATACATTGAATTCTGCTCAAGAAGATAATTTAAAACAAGCAGTAAATAAAACCATTGCTCCATTACAAAAGAAGGCCGAAGGATTAATAGCGTCAATAGATTCGGTTATGATTGTGGTTCAGCAGGTGTTTAATGAAAATGCTCGTCAGAATTTAGCAAAGAGTTTCGAGAGTATAAAAAATGCAATTACCTCAATTCAAACAACTTCATTTCGTTTAGATACTTTAGTGGTTAATGAAAAATCTAAAATATCCAATATATTAACTAAAATTAATCAGTTAGCTACAACGCTTGGTAACAATAGTGATAAGCTATCTAATGTTATAACAAATTTTTCAAATATTAGTGATTCATTAGCAAAATCAAAACTTACATCAGCAATAAATAATGCCGATTTAGCCTTGTTACAAGCATCGGATATAATGACAAAAATTAATAAAGGTCAAGGCACAATGGGTTTGTTAATCAATAATGATAGTTTATATCGTAAGTTAGATAAGTCATCTGATGATTTAGATAAATTACTAAAAGATGTGCGACTTAATCCGAACCGTTATATCAATATCAGAAATAAGCGCAAAGATTATAAAGAAACAAAGTAGTAGCTTAACAATTACATTTTAGCTATAAACGTTGCATTAGAATTTATTTTTTTAAAAATTAGAATTTTCTTATCATGATTTCAAGTATTATTTTCATTTTTTTATTGGTAACAGGAAGTGCTTTTTTTATCCTCAATGTTCTTAAAATAAGGCGAAATGTTTTATTGGGTAAGGATGTTAATAGAAAAGATAATCCGAAGGAGCGTTGGAAAACGATGATATTAGTTGCTTTCGGACAAAAAAAAATGTTTGCTCGCCCTGTTCCAGCTTTACTGCATTTGTTTTTATATGTAGCATTTGTAATTACTCAAATTGAATTAATTGAAATTGTTGTTGATGGAGCAGTTGGAACTCATCGTGTATTTCGTCCAGCTTTAGGAGGTTTTTATACATGTATTGTAAGTTTTATTGAAATTCTCTCAGTATTGGCATTTATTGGTACCATTGCTTTTTTATCGAGACGCAATTTATTGAAAGTACCTCGTTTAATTAGAAGCGAATTAAATGGTTGGCCTAAGCTTGATGCAAACTTAATTTTAATAGCAGAGCTTATTTTAATTTGTTTTATTTTTATGATGAATGGAGCAGACGAAGTGTTATATTCTAAAGGCTTATCTCATGCAACTAATCTTGGTGATGGTTCATTCGGATTAACAATCAGTAGTCATCTAGGCCCATTCTTTTTTGGAGGAATGTCGGAACCATCGTTGCATATTATTGAACGTATTGGCTGGTGGGGACACATAGCTATGGTTTTAGGTTTTTTAAATTATTTACCTTACTCAAAGCATTTTCATATTTTATTGGCATTCCCAAATGTGTATTATTCTAATTTGAACGAAAAAGGCGAGTTTACAAATCTTGAATCGGTGGCTAATGAAGTAAAAGCAATGATGGATCCATCTTTTATACCTCCACCAATTGACCCAAATGTATTAATGCGATTTGGAGCAAAAGATGTTACCGATTTAACTTGGAAACAATTATTAGATTCATACACTTGTACTGAATGTGGTCGTTGCACTTCTTCTTGCCCTGCAAACATTACAGGGAAATTATTATCGCCACGTAAAATTATGATGAGCACACGCGATAGATTAGAAGAAGTAGGGAAAAATATTGATAAAAATGGCGAATTTAAGGATGATGGAAAATCATTATTAATTGATTATATCACTCCTGAGGAGTTATGGGCTTGTACATCTTGTAATGCCTGTGTTCAAGAGTGTCCTGTAAATATTGATCCATTAAGTATTATTACCGATTTACGAAGGTTTTTAGTAATGGAACAAAGTACTGCACCAGCCGAGTTGAACGGAATGTTTACCAATATTGAAAATAATGGTGCGCCTTGGCAATTTTCGCAGGCTGACCGATTAAATTGGAGTAAAGAATAAATCCCCTAAGTTTTATTTAATAATAGCTAAATTCAAAATCCTTAAGTTCTAATAATTAAAATAATGAGCGAACCTTTAAATGTACCTACAATGGCTGATTATATAGCCAAAGGCGAATCGCCAGAAATAGTTTTTTGGGTTGGTTGTGCAGGAAGCTTTGATGACAGAGCAAAAAAAATTACGAAAGCAATTGTTAAGATTCTTAATCACGCTAATGTAAAATTTGCTGTTTTGGGTGCTGAAGAGAGTTGTACAGGAGATCCTGCAAAACGAGCTGGTAATGAGTTCTTATTTCAAATGCAAGCAATGACCAACATAACTGTTTTAAATGGTTATGATGTCAAAAAAATTGTAACAGGTTGTCCGCATTGCTTTAATACTTTAAAAAACGAATATCCATCCTTGGGTGGAAAGTATGAAGTGGTTCACCATACACAGCTTTTACAGGATTTATTAGCAAGCGGTAGAATTAAAATAGAAGGTGGTAGTTTTAAAGGAAAAAAAATAACTTTTCATGACCCCTGTTATTTAGGCCGTGGAAATGGAGTATATGAGGCGCCTCGCGAAGTAATGATTAATTTGGATGCTGAATTAGCTGAAATGAAACGCAGTAAAGCAAATGGTTTGTGCTGTGGTGCAGGTGGTGCTCAAATGTTTAAGGAAGCCGAAAAAGGAAACAGAGAAATTAATGTAGAACGTACAGAAGAAGCATTAGCATTAAATCCTGATATTATTGCTGTTGGTTGCCCTTTCTGTAATACAATGATGACAGATGGCGTTAAATATTTTAACAAAGAAGAATCAGTTAAAGTAATCGATGTAGCTGAATTAATTGCACAAGCAAATGATTTGTAATCGCACTATTTTTAATTAAAAAATCACTAATGAGCTCAATACAAAATATGCCTTTAGATGCGCGTTTATGGGTGTATCAAAGTAATAGGGAATTATCAACCGAAGAAGTAAATAGTATACAAAAATCGGGGAAACAATTTATTGACGGATGGGAAGCGCATGGAGCAAGTTTAAAAGCAAGTTTTGATCTGTTATACAATAGGTTTGTAATTATTGCGGTTGACGAAAAACAGACAGCTGCAAGTGGTTGTAGTGTAGATGCATCTGTAAGATTTTTAAAGCAATTGGAAGTGGATTACAATTTGAATTTATTTGATAGATTACAAGTTGCTTATTTTGATGAGGATTTAATTAAAGTATGTAAACTAAATGACTTTGGGGTGCTACTTAAACAAAATATTGTAAATGAAAATACAGTAGTATTTAACAATATGGTTACTAATAAATCCGATTTTGATAAGAGTTGGAAAGTTCCAGTAAAATTAAGTTGGCATAATAGATAATAATAAAATGATAAAATCAAATATTTGATTTTATAGCTCATTTATGATTCATCATTTATTGTCTCAATTATCAAAAAGGTCTAAAATGCTTTTGAATATTTTGGGTTTATAATTTCAAAATAAAAAATAATTTATTAAAATCTTTTAATTATATTTGCATCGCTTTTAAAAGCAAAATGGCTGCGTAGCTCAACTGAATAGAGTGTCTCACTACGGATGAGAAGGTTAGGGGTTTGAATCCCTTCGCGGTCACTTATGATTAAAAAACCCTTCTAAAATCAATTATTTTAGAAGGGTTTTTTCTTTTTTATAAATATTTTCGTAAATAGGGATCAAGTTTAAAACCTGTGGAGCAAAAATTATTAGGCAAATAATTTAGACAACCTAAACAGGAAGAAATTTACATCTCTCACTCCTCTGTATTGCGCCCTAAAAGCTTTTATTTTAGCATTGAAAGATTCAGCAGAAGCATTTGTACTTCTATTATCAAAGTAGTTTAATATTCGTTTATAGTGATTTACTATTGTTCTTGATAACGTGTTAAATGATTTAAATCCAGCTTGTTCAACATCTTCATGCCATTTTGCTAATCGAGTTAATGCATATGTTTTATCGGTAGTATTATTGTATATCCAGGATAATTTTTGTGATAAACCATAAGCCTTTTTGATGTCTGGATAAAGGTTGAAGAGGACGTTCGCTCTGGTTGCTTGCTCCAACGTCCAGTTTTGTTCAGATTTATAAAGTAAATACCTGCTTCTGGCAAGCATTTGTTTTAAGGTTTCTCCATTGCTTAATACTTCTGTTTCAAAAGTTTCCTTGCTTTTTTTTGCTTGCTCAATAGCTTCGTTTTCTGCATCTATTGCTTCCCATCTGTATCGTATCCTAATTTCCTGAAGAGCCTCTGAAGCTAATTGCTGAACATGGAATCGGTCTATAACCATTGTTGCGTTTGGAAAGCATCTGCGTACAATAAGGCCCATATTTCCTGCCAAATCTAAAGTGACTTCACGAACTTTGTTGCGAGCTCTTGCTGAGATTTGCTGTA
>CANCPZ010000185.1 GCA_947380175.1 Bacteroidota bacterium
TGCCGATTAATCGGGCCAAATTGTCCAGGCGTTATTTCTGCTGATGAAGCAAAGGTTGGTATTATGCCAGGTTTTGTTTTCAAAAAAGGAACAGTAGGTATCGTCTCTAAATCTGGTACTTTAACTTATGAGGCATCTGATCAAACTGTGAAAGCTGGTTTAGGAATTACCACTGCGATTGGTATTGGTGGAGATCCTATTATTGGAACTACTACCAAAGAAGCTGTTGAACTTTTGATGAACGATCCTGAAACTCATGGTATTATTATGATTGGTGAAATTGGTGGCAATTTAGAAGCTGACGCAGCTCGTTGGATAAAAGCCGATGGTAATCGTAAGCCCGTTGTAGGTTTTATTGCTGGAGAAACAGCTCCTAAAGGTCGTACAATGGGACATGCAGGTGCGATTGTTGGTGGAGATGACGATACCGCAGAAGCTAAAAAGAAAATATTAAAAGCCTGTGGAATAATTGTTGTTGATTCACCAGCTGATATTGGAAAGGCTATGGCTAAAGCATTGGCTGATGAATCAAGAAAAGAAAGTCCACATCATCACGAAAATAGAGTTGATTAAAATATAAAATAATTGTAATAAAAAAGGCTATGCAGAAATATGCATAGCCTTTTTTTATTACAATTTGCTTTTCAAATACATTCCGGTATATGAGTTTTTACATTTTATTAAATCCTCAGGAACTCCTTCAAAAACAATAGTTCCGCCATCTTTTCCTCCTTCAGGTCCAAGGTCTATTATCCAGTCAGCACATTTAATTATTTCAGCATTGTGTTCAATAATAATTAATGAATGCCCTTGTATTATCAATGCATTAAATGCGTGTAACAATTTAGAAATATCATGAAAATGCAAACCTGTTGTTGGTTCATCAAAAATAAAGAGGGTAGGAGTGTTGCTATTTTGTCCGATTCCAAGGAATGAGGCTAGCTTAATGCGTTGCGCTTCTCCACCACTTAAAGTACTTGATGGTTGTCCCAAATGAATATATCCTAAACCAACATCTGATAAGGGTTTTAATTTTTGAACGATTTTTTTTTCGGTATTACTTGGTTTTTGCGATGAATCAAAAAAAGCAATCGCATCATCAACAGTCATGTTTAAAATGTCTGAAATGTTTTTGGCATCACCACCCAATATACTTGCTGGGGTATATGTTATTTCTAAAACATCTTGCTTGAACCGTTTGCCATTGCAAGATTCACATAGTAAATGTATATCAGCCATAAATTGCATTTCAATCTGCACTTCACCTTCACCTTCGCAAACTTCACATCTTCCGCCGTCCACATTAAATGAAAAGTGAGAGGGTTTATATCCTCTGTTTTTTGCAAGGGTTTGATCAGCAAACAGGGCACGTATTTCGTCATACGCTTTAACATATGTTACGGGGTTGGAACGAGAAGATTTTCCGATTGGGTTTTGGTCAATCATTTCTATAGCCGAAATGTTTTTAAAATCGCCGCTTAGTTTATCAAAAGAACCTGTTTGTTCGCCAAATCCTCCATGTATTTTCTTTAATGCTGGATATAAAACTCGTTTCACTAATGTTGTTTTGCCAGATCCACTTACGCCAGTAACAACAGTGATTGTATTTAACGGGAACTTAACATTAATTCCTTTTAGATTGTTTTCTCGGGCGCCTTTTATTTCAATATAATTATTCCATTTTCTTCGATGTTTTGGGATTTCAATTTTTTCTTTCCCCGTTAAATATAAAGCCGTTAAACTTTTCCCTTCTTTTTCTAATTCTTTTAAATTACCCTGAAAAACTAAATTCCCACCACCTGTTCCAGCCAAAGGACCAATATCAATTATCTGATCAGCAGCAAGCATTATTTCTTCATCATGTTCAACTACAATTACGGTGTTACCAATGTCTCGCAATGAAGTAAGTACTTTTATTAACCTTGAAGTATCACGTGAGTGTAAGCCAATACTTGGTTCATCTAAAATGTACATCGAGCCAACAAGGCTGCTACCTAGCGATGTAGCTAAGTTAATTCGCTGGGATTCGCCCCCTGAAAGGGTGTTTGATAAACGATTTAATGTAAGATATCCTAAACCAACATCATCTAAAAATTGTAATCGATTAGTGATTTCAACTACTATACGTTTTGCAATTTCTTTGTCGTAACTTGTTAATTGAATATGTTTAAAAAAATCTAATGAATCTTTTACAGGCATTAATACCACATCATTTATTGAAATGCCCTCTATTTTTACGTAAGATGCATCTTTTCTTAATCGTGTTCCATGACATTCGGAACAAATGGTTTTCCCGCGGTAACGAGATAGCATTACACGATATTGAATTTTATAGGATTGCTCTTCGATATGTTTAAAAAATGCTGTTAACCCTTCAAAATATTGATTTCCTGACCATAATATTTTTTTCTCTTTCGATGTTAAATCGTAGTAAGGGCGATGAATGGGGAAATCAAATTTGTGAGAATTTGTAAGTAATATATTTTTCCATTCACTCATTTTTTCGCCTTTCCAACAAACTATAGCATCTTCATAAACCGATAAATTTTTATTAGGAATAACAAGGTCCTCATCAATACCTATAACAGTTCCAAAGCCTTCGCAGTTTTTGCATGCACCTATAGGGTTATTGAAACTAAAAAAATGGGTAGTTGGTTCATCAAAAGTGATTCCATCTAATTCAAATTTATTTGAAAACGTTCGAATATTGGATATTGTTTTTTTTACTTTAGAATTATTTTCGGTTGGTTCATCCTTTAAAACTTCAATAGTACATTCTCCTTCACCTTCTATGAAAGCTGTTTGAACAGAATCTGAAATTCTATTTTCGTTATCTTCATCATTAAGCTTAACAGTTAAGCGATCGACAACAATATAAATAGGTTCTTTTTCTGAAATTATTTTTTCTGCAAATTCAGTAATTTTATAAACAGTATTTTTATATTGGATACGTGTAAATCCTTGTTGAGCAAGCAATTCTAGCTGCTTTGTAAATGGTTTGTCCGCTTTTTTTTTAATTGGTGATAGTACTAAAATTTTAGTTTCGCTTTTTAACGAATTAATATAAGTAACAACATCTGTTACGGTATCTCTTTTTACTAAATTACCTGAAACAGGCGAAATTGTTTTTCCTATGCGTGCATATAATAATTTCAAATAATCATAGATTTCTGTTGAAGTGCCAACAGTAGAGCGTGGATTACGCGAGTTTACTTTTTGTTCAATAGCAATAGCAGGTGAAATTCCTTTAATATAATCTACATCGGGTTTGTCAATTCTTCCTAAAAATTGTCGGGCATACGATGAGAGACTTTCAACATATCGTCTTTGTCCTTCGGCATACAACGTGTCGAAAGCTAATGAAGATTTACCTGAGCCCGATAAACCTGTAATAACAACTAATTTATTTCGGGGGATAGCTACGTTAATATTTTTTAAATTGTGAACACGAGCTCCTTTTATACTGATGAATTTTTTAGAATCTAAATCGTCTATATGTATTGGCTTTGCCATTTGTGTTTTAACTATTTTAATCAAATTTATATTGCCTATGAGCTTTTTCGACTAGTATTTATTGATGCTCAATCATCATGCTGTCTTTTTTTAATTCGGAAGGGCTAATTAAATTGCTGGAATCTTTGGAATTAAGGTTTTCGATTCCAAAATAGTTTCCTTCCATATCATCAATAGCAAATCCATTTTTAGGAATTTCGATTATATATTTTTTAAAACTTACATTTGTTAATGTATTTGATCGTAACCAAGGGTTAAACATTTTAAAAATTTTATAATTATTACCCTGTTCAATTGCATAGGTTGCTATGTTTTGGATTCCTGAATTTATGGACATTTTTTTAGTTGGTATAATAGGGTATAAATCTTTTTTACGTAATTCATATCCATATACTTTTGGGCGAGATATAATTTCTTTCATTGCTAGTATTCTAAAAATATATCGAGCTGTTTCATCTATTAGAGTTAAATCGTAATAACTTTTCACTTTTTGTTTGTCTAATTGAGCTTGTATGCCACCCATTCCAAGGTTATAAGATGCAGCAACTAATGTCCAGTTATTAAAATGTTTATAAGCTTCGTTAAAATATTTACATGCAGCTTCCGTTGCTTTTTCAATGTTATAACGTTCATCAACTTCATCAGTAATTTCTAAGCCATAATTTTTTGCAGTAGATTCTATTAGCTGCCAAAAACCCGTTGCCCCTTGCGGAGATACTACATTGCTTAATTGACTTTCAATTAGGGCAATGTATTTAAAATCGTCAGGTATGTTATTTTTTTTTAGTATTATTTCTATTAATGGAAACCAACGATGGCAGCGTTTATGCAATAAAAGTGTTTTTGATTGCAAATAGGTATTTATAATCAATTCCTTTTCTACAGCTTTTCTAACTGTAAAGTCGTTGATAGGAACTTTTTCGTCGGCAAAGTTTATGTTTTTTGGAATTCGAATGTTAAAAGTTTTGTAGCTCGTATTAAAATAATCTTCATAATCTGCATCTGTTATATTATCCGAAAGAGAATAATTAAATAGCTTAATAATGC
>CANCPZ010000186.1 GCA_947380175.1 Bacteroidota bacterium
CAGGTTTTTAAACAAATAGCAACAGGTTTTAAAGTTAATTGTTGTTACGGCGGACACTCCACCCGAACAGAAAAAAATAATTTAGAACAAGCTCCTTCGTTACTTATTGGCACTCCTGGTCGAATAGCATTTCACATTCGTAACAACAATATAAACACCCATTCGATTAACTTTTTGGTGTTGGACGAATTTGATAAAGCATTGGAATTTGGCTTTCAGGAAGATATGTCGTTTATTATAAATCAATTAAAAAAATTGAATAAACGCATGTTAACTTCTGCAACTAAAATGAAGCAAATACCCGAATTTGCTGGTGTAAGTAACCCAATAGAAATAAATTATTTAAGCAAAACTCCCGTAAAGGCAGAAGGTTTAAAATTAAAAATTGTAAAATCCGAATCGAAAGATAAGTTGGATACCTTGTTTTCATTAATTTGTAAGTTAGGTAATACAGCAACTTTGGTTTTTTGTAATCACCGCGATGCTGTGGATAGGTTTAGTGAATTACTTAAAAATAAAGGATTAGTTCATGGTACTTTTCATGGTAAAATGGAGCAGGAGGATAGGGAACGAGCGTTGATAAAATTTAGAAACGGAACGTACAAAATTTTAATTACTACCGATTTGGCTTCGCGTGGACTTGATATTCCTGAAATTGAAAATGTAATTCATTATCAGTTGCCTCATACAGAAGAAGTTTTTATTCATCGAAATGGTCGTACGGCACGCATGAATGCAACAGGTACTGCTTTTTTGATTTTAGGTGAAGGGGAATTTGTTCCTTCATTTATTAAAGATACACCAGCATTAGAAACGTTACCCACCGAAAATAAAGTTCCTGAAAACACTAATTGGTGCACACTTTACATTGCTGCAGGTAAAAAAGATAAAATAAATAAAATGGATATTGTTGGAATGTTGTTGCAAAAAGGAAAATTGCAAAAAGATGAATTAGGTTTGATTGAAGTGCTCGATTTTTCTTCTTATGCAGCCATTGATACAAAAAAAATTGATTTGGTACTTAACCTGATTAAAAACGAAAAAATTAAAAATAAAAAAGTGAAGATGGAGGTTTCTGTTTAAAAACAATCATTCTTTTTTAAGTTTTTTTAATAATAAGGATAATTAAATCTCCCCCACAAAAAGATGTAAAAAGGAGACGAACATTCTGGATTTGCTCGTCCCTATTTTTACTGCATTTTATTGTTTCTTTTTTGCTTTCACTTTAATTGTGTAAGTTGTAACAATACCACCAGTCAATCCACTAATTAGAAAATCAACGAAATTAAATTTAGTTATTACTTGACAGTTACCGTCCCCTGGAGTGTTTACACTTGTCCTGCCAAGTGGAAGTATACCCCAAAATAGCCAAATTTGCTTACCTTTTCCATAAATATATTCACTTCCTTGGGTTTCTCTATATGCTCCAACGTTTGTTTTAGTCGTCATACAAGAAGTCAATGATGTTAAAACTGCAAATGCCAAAAGAGCAATTAGCGTTAGTGATTTTATTTTCTTCATTTTGATTTTCGTAGTCGCCACTTTTTTTGATTATGTTCCGTTTTTTTTGAGTGGGATCTGGCCTCCACTTTTTTATTTAGTTAAAATAATTTTACCTTTTGTTATTCTACTGGTAGATGTTCCAATTTTTTATTTCATTCTATTTGCTTGTATTATTTTATATCCGATATCTGTAGTCTCTATTTTGATAAAATCTTTAGAAAAAGTTATGAAATTATATTTCACTCCATTTGAATCTGTATAGTTTTTGTCACCAAGTACTCTTTCTTCTATCCAATTTAATGTAAGTTTCAAAGATCCTCCCTCATCTAAAAACCAGTCTCCAGAATATAAATTATCTTTAACATGCCACCCCCGATTATCATAACTATATAAATATGTTTTAGTATATGTCCCATCAATTCTAAATTCAAATATTGAGTTTTCATCAGTTTTCCATTTCCCAATTATGCCATCTTTTGTGGCAATAGTTTTAGGTGTATCCATTTCCTTTTTTTCTAGAACAACCTCTTTTTTTTCCACTACTGGCTCTTCTTTTTTTGGTTCAACATTTAAGTCTATTCCAAGGTTTTTAGCACATTGATTTATTACCGCCTCTTTTATTCTTTTAATTTCAATATCAATCATAGCTTGAAAATCAACCTTAGTATATTTCTTTGTTACTTCCCCCATATAACAAAGCGAAATACTTTCTCTTTGGTCATTGGAAGTGTTCTTATATTTTGTAACGTAACTCATACAATCATCATATAAGTTGGTTCGGTCTGCTTTAGTCCAAACATCTGATTGAGATATTAAGCCCAAACTAAATGAGCATAATAATAATGTTAATATTGGTTTTTTCATTGAAGTGAGTTTATGGTTATACTAAAATTATTTATTGATGATTATTTTTTTTGTGGCTGTGCCATTTTCGGATTTAAGTTTTATGAAATAAATACCATTTAATTCATTGCTTAAATCAATTATCATTGTTTTAGAAAACATTTGGCTTTTATAAATTTCCTCTCCGAGAACATTTACTATATTAATATCGAAATTATTTGAATTGAAAAAAGATGAAATTGTGATAATTCCTTTTGAAGGATTTGGAGAAATAGAAATATTATTTGCAGAAATTAAATTTGAAACACTAGAGGGATTACAAAGACCAACACCAACAGCGCACCAAGCGTCATTTACACTTTGTTCCTCAGGAGACGATGCGCCAAATATATCTTGTGTTGCTTGAATACTACCATTCATTGCGTCAGTATAGTCAGCAGTATTTGTTAAGTAAAAAGTTTCGCTTTGGTATGCAATATCAAGTGCATTTTGAATTCCAATTCCCGTAACACTGTAATTATTTCCGTTGTCATTTATTCCACTACCACCAACTGATAAAAGATAAAACCAGAAATTTTGAACACCACTATTTGTATGGACTCCGCCTTCATCTAGATCTGTTAGACCAGTTGGCGCCCATAATGTTCCTAAATATGTATCTGGTTGGTTGCCTGGCGAAGCACTTGGATTGCTCATTGAACGTAAATAAGGGTCAGTCACCATTATGTCTTCTCCAATTGTCCAAAGACCTGCTGTACTTCCTATTCCAAAATTTTCTACACCAACACCAAATATGTCGCTGAAAGATTCATTCAATGCGCCCGATTCCCCCTGATAATCTAAATTCGATGTATATTCTGTATAAGCATGAGTTAATTCATGACCTGCAACATCTAAACCAGTTACTGAATACATACTTGTTCCGTCTCCGTCACCATAACACATAACAGTATCATTTCCATTCCAAAAAGCATTTGCCATCCCAACGTCATAATGGACAAGATTTAAAATATAATAACCATTATCATCAAAACTATTCCTTGTATAATTTGAATAATAAAAATCGTATGCCTTTTCAACACCCCAATGAACTTGATTTGCTTCAGGGTCTCCTATCCAAGTAGAAGTTGTATTAACTATGTTTGCGAAGTTGCCCCAGTTTGGTAAAGTGTCAGTTTGAGCATCAACCGTTTGAATAACCTGCTTAGCAGTCGGTCCTCTTGTTTCTTGTTCGGATAAATAATAATAACCATCAACAGAAATATTATCAAAACAAGTAATTGATTTTGTTCCATTGTATGTTGTATTTACTGAACCTGTAAAATCACCATCTGTAACCTTATTTATTTTATTCACTAAATGACCATCGGTTGCGTCTATGAAAACTGTCCATGCTTTGCTTAAACTTAAGCCAGCAATATCAAACTTCCAACATAATTTAAATATTCCTTTTTCTTGTGCGATAGTTAAAACTGGTTTTGGATAATAAGTTGCATTTGAGTTTTTATTTTTTCTTTTTAATGCCTCTTCACAAGTTGTATCTTGCCAACGATATTTTTCTAATCCACAATATTTCATTGCATTTGTTATTGCTTCATCTTTTTTAATACTTGGATTTGTATTAAGTGAAAGAGTAGAATAAAAATTCCCGTTTGCGCTTGTTGCTTTTCCGTTCTTCTCATGAATTATATATTGTGCTCCAAAGACAATTAGGTCTTTATACTTTTGTGAATATTTATAATGAGTATTTCCATATTTATCCTTATTAGTCTTTATTATTTCTAATTTATCATCGGCTTGAAATTTAAATTCATCTTTCATTTTCTCAATAAAGTTTTCATGAGTTATATCCGATTCAGCGAGAAATTTTATTGAAGTCGGAGCACCACTTAAATTTTTCTTTTTCACTTCATAAGATATTTTTTTATTTTGTGCATTTATGCTCAAGCCTGTAAGGGCGAGCATTATAAATAGTAATTTTTTTTTCATATGTTTTTTTGTTTATTACTTTATGATAATATAATTACAAATATATAAAATACTCTATATATAGAGGTATTTAATATGTAGTAATATAGTAAAAAGCCTTTTCATTTATTTACTCTATAAAAAGAGTATATAATATGGCAAAGAAAATAACCCCAAAAAAAACTTTAAAAAAAGAGTCGGAAGATGCTAAATATTTAAAGCAGGTTGGCGAT
>CANCPZ010000187.1 GCA_947380175.1 Bacteroidota bacterium
CAACAGGTTCTAATAGCCGAACTACAGCTCAACCTACATTGGCTCACAGATATATGGAATCGGTTGAAGCATCAACCAACAAGCCATTTGAACAAACTTATGGGAGAGAAAATAATGAATTTTTACATAACTCCAAACCAATGGAGCAAAGAGGCAAACCACCAGTTAATGGCGGAAACAATTATACAACAAAACCTATAGGAGGCACAAACCCTAATTACAAACCAGCTGAAGAAATTTCAAAACCAATTGGCAGAGATGAAAAACCACCTGTTTATAATAATTCTAAGCCTTTTATCAGAGAAACTCCTGAACGAATAAATCCTAAAACCGATATACCGAATGAGAATAATAAACCCGTATATGAACAGGTTCGCCCTAGAGAAGAGCCCAACAGAATTGAGCCAAGAAATGATTCAAGACCAAGTATTCAACAAGAAAGACCAAGAGAAGAACCAAAGTATGAGCAACAAAGCCCACGCAATGAAGAACGAAAAAGACCTCGGATTTTTGAACAATCAAGTTCATTTCAGTCGGCTCCAAATATAAGTGCTGGTAGAAGTTTCGGAGGCGGATCATCGCCTTCAAGATCATCAGGTTCAACAAATTCAGGAGGAAGAAGAAGATAATTTTTAAAAACTGCTAGGATGAAAAAACAGATAATATTGGTTACTATTGGATTATTTTTTACAATTACTTCAATAGCCCAAAACGATATTGACGCGATGCGTTATTCCCAAATTACATTTGGCGGAACTGCTAGGTTTGCTTCTATGGCTGGATCGATGGGTGCATTGGGCGGTGATTTTTCGACACTAAGTTTTAACCCAGCAGGGATAGCGGTTTATCGTAAATCAGAGCTTTCAATAACTCCTTCTTTTTTCACCCAAAGCACCTCATCAACATATAATGATGACAATTCAACGGATAGAAAATTGAACTTTAACCTGGGAAATATAGGATTGGTTGCAACAAAAATATTTGATGAAAAAAATAGCAATACTGGTTGGCAATCAATCAATTTTGGTTTTGGATATAACCGTACAAATAATTTTAATAATAGAAGTGTAGTTCAAGGCAGTAACAAAACAAGCTCCTTGCTAGATACTTATGTTGGCAATGCAAATGGACATGCGTCCACTGATTTTGATGGTTTTTCTACCGGCTTGGCATACGATTCTTATTTAATAAACCCAATTAATAATTTACCATCAACAACAAACTACAATCATGTAATTACTCATTACGGTGAACTTCAAAAAAAATCAGTTACATCAAGTGGTTCAATGGGTGAAACAGCATTGAGTTTTGGAGGAAATTATAAAAACAAAGTTTTAGTTGGTGCAACATTGGGAATAGTAAAAACAAGATATACCGAAGATGCTGTTTATGAAGAAATAGACGAAAAAGATACAATCAAAGGCTTTAAATCTTTTTCATTTTCACAAAATTTAACAACAAAAGGAAGTGGCGTAAATATAAAATTTGGGGTAATTGTTAAACCTACTGATTGGTTTCGAATTGGAGCAGCAGTTCATTCTCCATCGGTTATTGGTATGAAAGACACCTATAACACGTCTATGAAATCGGATTTAGACACTGTAACCTTTGAAAAAAAATCAGCAGATGGTAGTTTTGATTATACTGTTACCAATCCATTTAGAGCCATTGGGAGTTTAGGATTTATAATATTAAAAAACGCTTTATTGAATGTTGACTATGAATATTTAGACTATTCGCATGCTGAATTAACGTCAAGTCCAAATGTTTTTTCAGATGTGAACAAAGTCATTCGTTCAAAATACACATCAACAAGTAATGTTAGAATTGGTGGCGAAGTTCGATTTGATCCACTAACTTTTAGAGCTGGGTTTGCCTCATATGGCAGTCCATTTTTAGGTGGCGATAATAAAAATTCAAAGAGAACAAGTTATACGGCCGGTATTGGTTTTAGAGAGAATAATTACTATATCGATTTTGCTTATGTATTTACAAGGTATTCTGAAACAAGTTATTTGTATGATTCCCCATTATTAAATCCGGTACAAAACAATTACCATAACTCAAGTTTCATGTTTACGTTTGGTGTAAAATTTTAAAAGTTTTTTTTGCTGTTTTCTAGAACGAGCCTATTGAATTTAATCAATAGGCTCGTTTTATTAAAATAATTTTGAAAAAAAAGTATCAGAGCTTAAACAAATACTGAATTAAATCAGCTAAGCGACTAGAGTAACCATATTCATTGTCGTACCAAGCCATTACTTTAACCAAATTACCTACTACGGAAGTAAACTCGGGATCATAAATACAAGAGTGGGAGTTACCAATTACATCAGTTGATACAATAGGATCTTCATTGTATTCCAGTATTCCTTTTAAATCAGTATTGGCTGCTTTTTTAAATGCATCATTAATTTCTTTAACAGACACTTTTTTATTGAGAACACAAATAATATCCGTTAAGGAGCCATTAGGAACAGGAACACGAATGCCGCAGCCACCAATATTTCCATCCAAATGAGGAAATATTTTTGTAATAGCTTTTGCTGCACCTGTTGAAGTAGGAACTATTGAAAGTGCGGCGGCACGTGCTCTTCGCAAATCTTTATGAGGAGCGTCTTGCAGACGCTGATCGGTAGTATAAGAATGTGTTGTAGTAATGTATGCATCCTGAATACCCCAATTTAAGTCAAGAACCTTTACCATTGGTGCAGCACAATTGGTTGTACAAGATGCATTGGAAACAATTAAATCATCGGCATTTAAAATACGTTCATTAACACCTAAAACAACAGCTTTTATATCATTCGATTTGGGTGGTGCCGATAAAATTATTTTTTTTGCACCGGCAGTAATGTGTTTTTGTGCACTTTCTCTATCTAAGAAAAAACCGGTCGATTCAATCACAACATCAATGTCCAACTCTTTCCAAGGTAAATTCAATGGATCTTTTTCATTGCAAACAATTACTTTGTTCCCATTCACAATTATAGCGTTTTGCTCCTCTTTTACCTCAGCCTTCAAGACACCATGCACCGAATCGTATTTTAAAAGATGGGCTAATGTCTTACTATCAGCCAAGTCATTAATGGCTACTATTTCTATATTTGAGCGATCCATTAATACTCTAAACGAAACCCTTCCTATTCTGCCGAAACCATTAATTGCAACTTTTATTTTTTTCATTTATAAATAATTTTTCCATTATTATATATGGAATTCGCCATTATTATATTTCAAAACCCGTATTCAAAATCTAAATCCCCGACTCTACATAATGAATTAATGAATGTATAATCTTTATGTGAATTTCCTGCGCTCTATCAGCATAAGGACTATGTGGTGCTCGTATTTCAATATCGCAAAGATGAGCCATTTCGCCACCATTTTTTCCAGTTAAACCAATTACCAGCATCCCTTTTTCCTTTGCAACATTAATGGCATTAATAATATTAACTGAATTTCCGCTGGTACTTATAGCAAGTAAAACATCCCCCTTGTTTCCCAAGGCTTCAATGTATCTTGAAAATATTTTATCATAGCCATAATCATTTCCAACACAAGAAATATGTGAAGAGTCTGAAATAGAAATTGCTGGCAATGCTTTTCTATCATCTCTAAATCTACCGCTTAACTCCTCTGCAAAGTGCATAGCATCACACATTGATCCTCCATTACCACATGAAATTATTTTATTGTTATTTTTAAATGCAGCAATTAATATGTTACCGGCAATTTCGATGGCATTTATATTTTCGGGATTAGATATAAATTGCTGAAGAACTTGTTGTGCTTCTTTAAAATTTTGCTCAATTAGAGATTTGCTCATAAACATTTTTGGTATAAAGTATAAAATTAAGTTTTTTGAGAGTACTTTTGAAATATTTGGAACAATTTAATATATTTATCAAACTATTTTTATGTTAATTTGTAAAAAATTAAAAATGATATGAAAAAAATAATTACACTTTTACTACTCTCGACGTTTGTAATGGCTGATGTTAGTGGGCAAACAACTAAAAAACCTGAAGATGAAAGTAACTGTTATTTAAAATGGTTGCTAAAATTTGAAATACGCGGAGCAAATGAAGTTAAAGATGGCACTTATAACGATGTTATTATTACACGAAGAAATGGAAATGATGCGGAATGTTTTAATGGAAAATGTGATGTTAAGGAAGGCCGAGTAGAAAACATTTGCATTAAAAAAGAAGACAATAGTTACGATGCATTAAAGATAAAAGTTCGAAATGAATCGCCAGTAACAATAACAAACGGTATGTCGAAAACCATAGTTACGTTAGAAGATGAATTAATAAATGTTTTTTTTATTAAAAAAATAAAGCCTAAAAAAGCTGGCTATGTTAAAGCTGCTGACCCTAAAGATGACTAAAAAATATTATCAAAAAAAAGAGGCAAAATTTACACTAAATTTTGCCTCTTTTTTTTACCCGTATTGTTAATTAGATTTTAAATCCCAATTTTTCTCTTACTCTCTCTAATGTTACTTTTGCTATTAATCGGGCTTTATCAGCTCCT
>CANCPZ010000188.1 GCA_947380175.1 Bacteroidota bacterium
GCATCTCCCTTTTTCGGAATTAATTATTTTTCATCTTTTTGGTAAAACATACAATCTGTTTTTAAACATTTTGGAATAAATAAAATGTTCAATTTTTCCGGAAAAAGTGTATATTTTCTTTAATATTTATTGTTGATACTTTTTTTGTATTTTATTCTTCTTAAAACTCCATAGCAATTTTTTAGTCGTCTTTCATTATTAAATTTGCAATTATTTAACGAAATTTTTAATTCAAGGATGTTTCGAAGCGCAACCAAATATCTATATAATCAACAATCTAAAATTTTAATACAAAAAATTATTGTAGGGATATCTTTTTAAATGCATTTCTTTAATCCGTTCGTAAAGCACTTTTTTGAATTCTTCAATATTTTTTTTGTCAGTAGCCGAAATAAAAACACATTGAGTAGTTAAATTACTCATCCAGGTTTTTTTTAGTTCATCTAAACTAATATTTCGTTTTGTTGTAGGAGTTAAATCGTCTTCTTCTTTTTCATCAAATGTAAACGCATCAATTTTATTGAATACTACAATAGTTTGTTTGTCGCCCGCACCAATATCCGCCAATGTTTGATTGACAACATTTATTTGGTCTTCAAATCCAGGGTGCGAAATATCAACCACGTGTATTAAAATATCTGCTTCACGTACTTCATCCAATGTTGATTTGAATGATTCGATAAGGTTTGTAGGAAGTTTTCTTATAAATCCAACAGTATCAGAAAGTAAGAAAGGTAAATTTTCAATAACTACTTTTCTAACGGTTGTATCAAGTGTGGCAAATAATTTATTTTCTGCAAACACTTCACTTTTGCTCAACATATTCATGATGGTAGATTTGCCAACATTTGTATAACCAACCAATGCAACACGTATCATTTCGCCACGACTCTTTCGTTGTGTTTCCATTTGTCGGTCAATCACTTTTAAACGTTCTTTAAGAAGAGCAATTCGGTCGCGAACAATACGTCTGTCAGTTTCAATTTCTGTTTCACCGGCACCTTTCATACCAATACCACCTTTGATTCGATCTAAGTGGTCCCACATTTTTGTTAAGCGTGGTAATAAATAAATCGATTGAGCTAATTCCACTTGTGTTTTAGCGTGTGCTGTTCGTGCGCGTGATGCAAATATGTCCAGTATTAATCGAGTTCGATCAACTACTTTAATTTTTATTTCCTTTTCAGTATTTATTTCTTTTTCCAAATTTCGTTGCTGAGCCGGCGAAAGTTCGTCATCAAAAATTACTACATCAACAGCGTTTTCTAAAACAAATGTTCGAACATCGTTTAGTTTTCCAGCGCCTATAAAGGTTCTGGAGTCGGGGTGTTCTAGCCGTTGTGTGTATCGTTTTAAAACTTTTGCTCCAGCAGTGTCAGCTAAAAATTCAAGTTCATCTAAATATTCTTTAGCGGTATCTTCATTCTGACTTCTGTTAATTAAACCTACTAAAATTGCGGTTTCTTGTTTTTTCTGAGTGTCGTGCATTCAAGATAAAATCGATAGTAATACTATTTAAAGCTTACGCTAAAAAACAATAAATTTTATTATTTTTTTAGCGTTGCAGTATACTCTGCAACAGCCTTTATTTGTTGTTCATTCAGGATGCTTCCAAAAGCTGTCATTGCGCCTTTCCCATTTTTTATTAGTTCTATTTTTGCATTCATATCCAATCCCGAAATTGATAAATCGTTTGCACCCATTTGCATTAATTTTCCATCGGTACCATGGCAGGAAATGCAATTCGCAGAATATATTTCAGCGCCATTTTGTGTTACTTCAATTCCTTGCTGAGTTGCAGATGTTTTTTGTTTTTTGCTCATCTCTGCCATTCCATAAGCAGCAACAATCATAATAAATGAAAGTAGTGCAAGCATTTTATTTCTTTTCTTAAATCCTATTATCGCAACAGGAATCGATATAATTACAACAACTATTTTTACTAGAAGTAATATTTTAATTTCTGGAATTTGCGTTAACATATAAATTCCGCTAATCAAAAACAGTGTGCTTGCAATCATTTCAGGCACTTTGATAAGTTTTGTAAATTTTGCCAATCCTTCATTTTTATTGGCAAGCAGTAAAATGGTTTTAAATAAATAAATCAATAAAAATAAATTTACTGAAATTAGATGGACGTAAAAAAGAGCTTTAAACATAGTTTGTTGGATTTGTTTTACACCCAAAAGTAATAAAAATTCAATGATTTTGATATGTATCTATTTTCAATAACATTTCATATAAAATCTTATTTTTGTTTTAATTTCAAAATATCTGATGAATCTCAATAAAATGAAAAAAATACTTTGCTTACTATTTTTAATTTCAATGTGCAAATTATCGATTGCACAAGAAACATTTCCTGTTAATGGAACAACCAATAAAAATCACACAAGCTATGCGTTTATAAATGCTAAAATAGTTGTTGATGCTGATGAAAAAATTGAAAATGGTGTGCTTTTAATTAAGGACGGAATTGTAGTTGCTGTTGGTGAAAAGGTTGTTGTTCCTAAAGGTTCGGTTGTATACGATTTAAAAGGGAAATCAATTTATCCTTCATTGATTGATGCATATACAAATTATGGAATGCCCGAATTGAAGAATCTTTCACGAGGATTTGGTCCACAGTTAGAAAGTAATGTAAAAGGTGCTTATGGATGGAACCAAGCTATAAAAGCTGATATGGAAGCAAATAAACTTTTTGTAGCCGATTCTAAGTCTGCTGATGAACTCCGTAAAATGGGTTTTGGAGCTGTATTCTCTTTTCAAAAAGATGGTATCGTAAAAGGTACAGGGTCTGTTGTATCTTTAGCTGATGGTAAAGAAAATGAATTAATCATTAATGATAAAGCGGCTGCAATTTATTCGTTTGATAAAGGTACATCAACGCAAGAATATCCAGCTTCTTTGATGGGAGCAATTGCCCTATTGCGCCAAACGTATTTAGATGCTGACTGGTATAAAAAAGATAAAACAAAAAAAGAATATAATATTTCGTTGGAGGCGTTTAATAATTTTCAAAACTTACCCCAGATTTTTGAGACTACTGATAAATTAAATGCTATTCGTGCCGATAAAATTGGTGATGAGTTTAAAGTTAATTATATTATAAAAGGCTCTGGTAATGAATATCAACGTTTAGATGATATAAAAGCAACTAATTGTAAATTTATTATCCCTCTTAATTTGCCTGCTGCATATGATGTTGAGGATGTTTATGATGCAGAAAATGTTTCACTAACTGAATTAAAGCATTGGGAAATGGCTCCTGCAAATGCATTTGCAATGGAAAAATATGTTATTCCGTTTGCTTTTACTACTGCCGATTTAAAAGATAAAAAAGATTTTTGGAAAAATCTGCGTAAAGCAATTGCTTACGGTTTAACCGAAAAACAAGCGCTGAAATCTTTAACAACTACTCCTGCTGAAATGCTTAATTTGTCTGATAAATTAGGAAAATTAAAGAATGGGATGCTAGCCAATTTTATTATTACTTCGGGCAATTTATTTGATGAAAAAAATATTATTTACGAAAACTGGATTCAAGGAAATCAATATAAAATAAATGACTACAATACCATTGATGCACGTGGTAATTACCTTTTTACTTACGCCGACAAAGGTGTGTGTCAATTAAAAATTGAAGGTGAATTAGGTCAATTAAAAGGTGTGGTTGTAATTGACACTATTAAAACACCTGCTAGTGTTCTTGTTATTGGCAACTCGGTTACTATATCATTTAGTCCAAAAGATGTACAGGGCTTAATTCGTTTGAGTGGAAATATCCATGCTGAACCTTTGAAACTGAATGGTAAAGGACAAATGCCTGATGGAAGATGGATTGAGTGGTCGGCAACCTATAATTCAGCTATAATTGAAGCAATCAAAAAAGATTCTACAAAAAAAGAAATTCCCCAAATAGGACAAGTTATTTATCCGTTTTGTGCTTATGGCAAAAAAAGAGATGATCGTAATTGGTTTGATAAAATTGTTAATGATTTTAAAACCCGTTATGATGCAATACTTATAAAGCATGTTACCGTATGGACCAATGAAGCAGAAGGGGTTTTGAAAAACCAAGATGTATATATTTCCGAAGGTCATATTGTAAGGATTGCCGATGAAATAAATGCACCAAAACTTGCCTACGCAAAAGTAATTGATGGTACCGGTAAACATTTAACAGCTGGTATTATTGATGAGCATTCGCATATTGCATTAATGAGTGTTAATGAAGGTACGCAAGCATCAAGTGCTGAAGTAAGAATGGGTGATGTTATTAATTCGGAGGATATTAATATTTATCGTCAACTTTCGGGTGGTGTTACTTCTGCTCAATTATTGCATGGATCAGCAAATCCTATTGGAGGACAATCGGCAATAATAAAGTTACGCTGGGGTAAATCTTTTGAAGAAATGAAATTCGAAAAAGCTGATGGCTTTATCAAATTTGCGTTGGGCGAAAATGTAAAGCAAAGTAATTGGGGCGATTTTAACTCTATTCGTTTTCCTCAATCTCGTATGGGTGTTGAACA
>CANCPZ010000189.1 GCA_947380175.1 Bacteroidota bacterium
ATATATTTGCAACTGAAATGGAATATTAATTATTCTACTATTAAAAACAATTCCTTTCCCTCTTATATAAGATTCTTTTATAAAAAACTAACATACATTACTTAACTAACTTGAAAACAACTGAAAAAAAAGAGCATCTGAAGATAAAAGAATTTTCTTATGCTGAAGTATTTGACAAATGCGTTGTCTATTTTGATGGGGATGAACTTGCTGCCTCCACTTGGATAAATAAGTATGCCATGAAAAACAACAAGGGGAAATTTCTTGAAAGCACCCCTGACGATATGCATAAGCGGATGGCAAAAGAATTTGCTCGTAAAGAAAAAGAGTATAACCAAAAAACTCATTTAAATGGTAAGCTTCAACAACTATCTAAATATGGTCGAGAGCGAGACCTGTTAAGTGAAGAAAAAATTTTATTTTATTTTAAAAACTTCAAATACATCATTCCGCAAGGCAGTGTGATGTCGGCACTAGGAAATTCAAATTTAATAGCATCACTTTCAAACTGTATTGTGCTACCACAAATTTACGATTCGTATGGAGGGCTGTTTTATACCGATCAACAAATGGCACAACTTTTTAAAAGGCGTTGTGGTGTAGGTGTAGACATTTCGACACTACGCCCATCAGGCATGCTGGTTTCAAACGCTGCAGGTACCACCACAGGTGCTGTTTCTTTTATGGATCGATTTTCGAATACCACGCGCGAAGTTGCACAAAACGGAAGACGCGGAGCATTAATGATTACTATGGATATTGCACACCCTGATATCGACTCCTTTATTTCTATCAAACAAGATTTATCAAAAGTTACAGGCGCAAATATTTCTGTAAGACTATCGGATGAGTTTATGAATGCTGTTGCAAACAATAAAGATTATACCTTACGATTCCCTATTGATTCTAAAAAACCAAAATTCAGCAAAGTAGTTAAAGCACGCGATTTATGGAATACTATTATTAAATGTGCGCACAATACTGCAGAGCCAGGTTTAATATTTTGGGATCGTCAACATTATTATTCCACCTCTTCTGTATATCCTGGTTTTAAAAATGTTTCAACAAATCCATGTTCCGAAATAGCAATGCAAGGTGGCGATAGCTGTAGATTAATTGCAATCAATTTATATAATTTTATCGACAAGCCTTTTACAAAGGATGCTTCTTTTAATTACAAATTATTTTATGAAATAACCTACGAATCGGAGCGATTAATGGATGATTTAGTGGATTTGGAATTAGAACACGTTGAACGAATTTTGAGTAAAATAAATGCCGATCCCGAACCAGATTATATTAAAGAAGTAGAAATTGAAACATGGAAACTACTTTACAATGCAGGCAAAAAAGGAAGGCGAACAGGTCTTGGATTTACCGCATTAGCAGATGCTATAGCTGCATTGGGATTAAAATTTGATTCGGATGAAGCAATCGTGGAAGTTGAAAAAATAATGAAAATAAAATGTGAAGCCGAATTTACAAGCTCCATTGATATGGCAATAGAACGTGGCAAGTTTGAAGATTTTAATACAACAATTGAAAAAACTTCTGAGTTTGTTCAAATGTTAGAAAAAGAATTGCCCGAAGTGTATTTGCGCATGATGAAGCATGGACGTAGAAATATTTCATTAAGCACCGTAGCACCTACGGGTACGTTAAGTATGTTGGCTCAATCGTCCTCAGGCATAGAGCCAGTGTATTTAATGTCATACAAAAGAAGAAGAAAAGTAAATCCGTTGGATCAAAATAATCGAGTAGATTTTGTAGACCCAATGGGGGATTCATGGCAAGAGTTTACAGTTTACCACCATAAGCTAAAACAATGGATGGATGTTACCGGAGAAAAGGACATCCATAAAAGCCCTTATGCAGGTGCTACAGCAACCGAAATAAATTGGGTGCAGCGCGTTAAGATGCAGTCTATTGTTCAAAAATACACCACACATTCCATCAGCTCAACCATTAATTTACCAAATGATGTTTCAATAGAAAAAGTGGGAGAAATATATTTAGAATCTTGGAAACAAGGATTGAAAGGCATTACCGTGTATCGCGATGGTTCGCGAAGTGGCGTATTAATTTCAACAGAAAGCAAAAACGAAGAAAATAAAAACAATGATATCATTGAATCGATTCCTCCTAAACGACCTGAAAAAATTGAGGCACAAATAATTCGTTTTATGAATCATGATGAAAATTGGGTTGCATTTGTTGGACTTATAAACGGTAAGCCTTATGAAATATTTACTGGCAAATGCGAAGATTCATTTGTTTTTCCAGCCTGGGTTGAAAAAGGATGGATACTGCAAGCCCTAAATTTAGCTGACGAAACAAAACGTTATGATTTTCAATATTTAGATAAAGCAGGTTACAAAGTAACCATTGAAGGACTATCGCGATCGTTTAATAAAGAATATTGGAATTATGCAAAATTAATTTCTGGGGTATTGCGCCACGGAATGCCTATTCCTCAGGTAGTTGATTTGGTTGGCAATTTAAATTTATACAGCGATAACATCAATACATGGAAAAATGGAATTGAGCGTTCATTAAAAAGATTTATACCTGACGGAACACTTGCAAAAGATAAAAAATGCGAAAGTTGTGGAGATGCTGATGGATTAATTTATGAAGAAGGGTGTTTAAAATGTAAAAGCTGCGGGCATTCCAAATGTGGCTAAAGCTTAAACTTATTGGTTAAATTATTTTATAAAAGCGCACTATTAAATAGTGCGCTTTTATTTTTAATCATTGGCATTTGCATCAATCGTAAGCTTTTGGATGTTTACTATTTTTATTTTTTTACCAACAAAATCTATTATGTTTTCGGATTTCATGGTAGATAATAAACGTATAGTTGTTTCTGTTGCTGTACCAATAAGGTTAGATAACTCCTCTCTTGTTAATGCTACATCAATTGTTTTATTATCCAGCTCATACCCGAATGTTTCTTTGAGTTCTAATAACGCTTTTGCCATACGCTCACGCACCGTTCTTTGCGCTTGACTAGTAACATTGAGTTCAGCTTTTTTTAAATCGGAGGTAATTAACTTCAATAATGTAATAGCAAGCGTTGTATTTGTTTTCAACATATTAAAAAATAATTCTTTTGGAATAAAACAAATTTGTGAATCTACTAACACTTCTGCAGAAGCAGAATACCTATCGTTACTCAACAAGGCTCTATATCCAATTACATCACCTGCTGTTAACATGCTAACAATCTGCTCTCTTCCATTATCAGCTGACTGATATACCTTTACTTTGCCCGAATAAATTATAAATAAACCATGAGCCGTGGTGTTTTTATTAAAAATCAATTGGCCCTTTTTATAAAAGGTGGTAGCTTTACCTTTATCTAAACTAAGTACTTCTTTGGTATCAAGAGTACAAAAAATTGAATTAAATCGGGTATTGCAATTATCACACCCTATAACAACATCTCCTTTTTTTTTCATAAAGTTTAAAAATATGCGCTATAAAACAGTATTTATTTATTTATTTATTTATTTATTTATTTATAAATAAATAAATAAATGGCAAGCATATTTAATATTGGCAGGCGTATACGATTTTATTTTTGCAAAAAAACAATTATTAATCATAACATTCTATGACTTGAATTATAATAAACAATGATAAAAGTCATATTTTTAGATGCTTTAAATCACTGGTTTAATATTAACGCAAGTATAGAACTTAAAATCACGTTGAGCAGTGATATATATCACTGCTCAAAAAAAAAAAGATTTTGAGAAATGAAAAAAGCGTTTATAAGCTATACGAAAGAAATTATAAAACATTTCAGTGAATTTAAATTTTTATATTTTTTCTATTTAGCCCCTCTACTTCTAAGTCTTTCCGGCTACCCTTTATAAAATTTAAAGAAACAATACAAAGTTTTATCGTTTTGATTGCAAAGTAAAACTATTGCACTGCAACTAGGCAGCAGTGCAATAGTTTTTATTATTTTATTAATTCTTTTTAAAACTGGCTCCAATTTCAGGAAATTCGCATCTGTAAAAGCAAACCCCTTTGTCCATTATTTCATTGAATTTTTATTTTAGTATGCGTCGTCTTTTAGCATGAATGAAAACTTATTTCTTCCATTAAGTATTTTCTCTTTCTATCAAAATCATCAATAAATTCCAACTCAATATTAGACTTATTATATTACGCCCACAACCCCTTTAAAGAAGGTTTTTATGCAGTATAAAAATGGGGTTAGTGCCATAAGATTTTTCAGGAACTCACACATCGCAGCTCAATTGATAAGGATATGAGATTAATCATTTTTTTAATTAATCAAAATAAAAACCTTTGCGATAGATTAAAACTTAAACAAATTAAACTATGAAAAAAGAAACTAAAAAACGCTCATGGGCTGAGCCTTACAAAATAAAAATGGTAGAATTACTAAAAATGACTACGGTAGCCCAACGTAAAAAAGCCATTACTGATGCAGGATACAACACATTTCTTTTAAAATCGGAAGATGTTTATATTGATTTACTAACCGATAG
>CANCPZ010000190.1 GCA_947380175.1 Bacteroidota bacterium
TATTCAATACTATTAATCGATAAACAATAAATTTGTATTTTAAATTAATTAAAACCATGAGTAACAATTCTGATTTACTATTAAGTATTCGACCTAAAATAGAAGTTTTTACTAAAAAATCATCTATAAATGAATCTTTTCAAAGCGAAACATTACGTCCTATTTTAAAATTTCAAAACGAAACATTAGTATCTATATTTAGTTTTTATTTAAAAGAAAAAAAAATACCTTTTTCGGAACAAAGTATTGAAAAAAAAGACGAAACCATACACGCCATTTTAAAAAAGAACATGGCTTTTAAAAACCTTACGATAGGTTTAATAATCGGCCATTTTACAACTGTTGAATTATCATTTTACAATGTAAACAAAAGCGAAATAAATAAACGCATAGTGGAACTTGCAATTAAACGATTATCAGATCAAAAAGAAAAAATTAAAATCGCTTAATTAAAAAATCATTTTTTAAAGATGGTATCCAAAATACCTTTATTTACTTGATAATTTGTAAGTGTAATAAAAATTTGACCCTTTTTCTTTTCTTTTGATTTATCAACTTCTTTTGCTTCATTATTAATATCTGCGGCTATACTTTTTGGTATTTTAAACTTTTTAATATCAACAGTAAACAACATTTTATCAGGTAAACCAAATATTTTTTGAGAACCATAGGTGTACTCCGTTAATATGGTACCATTTGATTTTGTAGTTAACAAGGACTTTAAAATAACATTATCTTTTATGTCAATCCATAGTTTACCAAGTATTAAATCGCTTGTGTCAGCAAGTGGAATTATATTAATAATAATGGCTTGCTCAGTCCCAACCATTTCCTTACCCTGAATAATGGTTGAAAACGAATTGGTATCGGCCAACATTTTAGATGCCTGATCAAATCCTTGTCGAGGTACAATTGCAATGCTCTTGGATACTACTTTAAATTTATCTTTTTGTTTCGAATAAATTTTGGCATCAATAGGCAACATTCTAATAAAAGGAATATCTACTTTTATATGCACATCAACAGAGTAATCTTTTGCTTTTTGAAGTTTGGTATAAACTCCGTTTAAAATAGTATTCGCATTTTGTTGAGCAACACTTATTTTATTAAACGAAAAAGTGAAAAGTAAAAGCAATAAAAAACAGATGCTCTTTTTAATAAAGCTTAAAACAGTTATTTTAATTATATTTTGAACCATCATGATAAAATATCCTTTCTATTAAATTTATAAACAGCAATAGACAATAAGCCCACAATATGAATTAACAAAATAGAAACTGATTCAATTATTTTTTTTGTAGGCAATGGATCTTCAAAAAAATTACGCCACGATACCATATGAGTTGTAAATAAAAATGGTTGAATTTTATTTAAGGACGGAACATCCAAGGCACCAATAATAGTAAACAATAGAATTATGGACATGGTAGTAACAATGGGGCCTATCGAATTTTCTGAAAAACAGGAAAGTGTTAACGATAAGGTTGAAATCATAACCATTGATAAATAGGCAACTCCAAAGCCACATAAAAAACGCCAACCTAAATCCTTTTGCTGAATTACTATTAAACCATCACTATTTAATACCATTAAATCACCAGCACCAAAAATCCACTTACCAACAATTAATGCCAAAAAGGCCATCCATAAAAGTATTACAAAGGTATATGCACAACCCGCAAGGTATTTCGAAAATAAAATACTTGTACGTGAAATTGGTTTGGTTAACAATAAGCGTATAGTACCCATAGCTCCTTCGCCAGAAACAAGGTCGCCTGTAACTAATGCTATTAATAGAGGTACGTGAATAATAAGCATTTGTAAAATAATAAATGCAATTAAATTTCCATTTAAAATATTTCCCTCAAATGCTAAGGATTGCTCAAAAGGAGCAGTAACAAAGGATATAAAACTTAAACCATCCGATTTCATTGCAAATAAAATAATTACAATAATTATAGTAATGGCTCCAATGCCAATATAACTGCGAGGCTTAGCCGCAATTTTAACAAATTCGTTATAAGTGCTTTTCCAAAACATTATGCTTTTATTAGTTTTAAAAAATAATCTTCGAGTTTACGTTTTGCTTCAATCGAAAAAACGTTTACATCATTATCGCAAAATAATTTATTGACGACCGGGATTTTCTCTTGGGATATATGCAAAAGTATATTTGTTTCTTCAACTTTATCAATCACCTCTTTCATAGATGCTTGTTCCAACAAAATCTTTGCTTTATCAATATTATCAACCGAAAATGAAACAATTAATTCTTGTGCATTTAGTAATTCGCTTACAGAGCCTTGTACAATTGATTTACCTTTATTAATTATTACCATTCGGTTTGCAATCAATTCTATTTCGGAAAGTATATGAGATGAAAGTAAAATGGTTTTATTTTGTTCGTTTTTTAATTGTAAAATTAAATTACGAATATCAATAATACCTTGCGGATCAAGCCCTGTAGTTGGTTCATCTAAAATAATTAATTCGGGATTATGAATTAAGGTTTGAGCTATCCCCAAACGTTGTTTCATACCATGCGAAAAACCACTCAATTTATCTTTTTCTCTACCTTTTAAACCAACAAAATCAATGATTTCGTGGATTTTACTTTTAGTAACATTTACACCTGATAAACGAGCAAATAATTCAATGTTTTTTTCGGCAGAAAGGTATTTGTAAAAATCGGGTTTCTCAACAATACACCCTATTTTACCAAGTATGTAATTTCGGTTTGATTGTAAATCTTTTCCAAATAATTTTATATCGCCACTTGTTGGTCTGATAAGAGAAAGCATGGTACGGATAGTTGTACTTTTACCTGCACCATTAGGGCCTAAAAATCCAAACACATCACCACGATATACATCAAAACTAACATCAGTAACAGCGTGAAACTTACCGAAATCTTTTTTTAGATGTTTTATTTCAACTATTTTTTCACTTGAATTTTGCATGAATCGTGATAGGAAATTTAATGTAAAGGTATGGCTTAAACTTAATGCTAATAAATTAATTTAACTTTTAATTAAAGGTATTTTTACGGTAAACAAATTTTGATTTTGAATTACCTCAATATCTTTATCAGTAAAGTATTTGTATCGATCTTTTATATTTTGCAAACCTGTTTTTGTAGAAACTTCGTTGTTAATTCTTAATTGTAAATTATTTGCTACAACTAAATGGTTTTCAAAAACAGAAACTGCAATAATCAATGGTTTTTCGGATGATATTTCATTATGCTTAATTGCATTTTCAATTAGCATTTGAAGTACCATTGGTGCAATTAAAGTATTCAAATATTTTTCATGAATATCTATTTTTAAAACAATATTAGTATCAAAACGTATTTGTAATAAGTAGTTGTACGAATTCACAAAAGTAAGTTCCTCATCTAAGATTATTAATTCGTTGTTTCGATTATCTAATAAGTAGCGATAAACCTTTGATAATTGATTAATAAAACTAACAGCTTTATCTTGATCCTTATAAACCAGGGAAGATAAAACACTTAGATTATTGAACAAAAAATGCGGGTTAATTTGATTTTTTAAATTTTGTAATTGAGCTTTCACACTTTCCGTTTTGTATTTTTCGGCCTCAAACATGGAAGCTTTCCAATACGAAAAAAATTGAGAACTAATTTCAATGGAAAGGATAATAAGCGTAATTAATATTCCAACAACAATGGAGGATGATTCTAATGCTACTTTATTTATTAAAGGGTGTTTACAAATATACTTATCGAAAAACAGCATGGGAAAATAAATAGCAAATACGCTAAATAAAAGACTTACAGGCAAATGAAACAAAATGCGTTTACCCGGATTTAATATCCAGGAAAACGATTGATTCATCCAATTATCTATCTTTAAATTACCTTCCCAAACTAAAACTGTAATTATAATAGATATTAAAAAATCATATAATCGGAGATGATCATTTAAAGAAAAAGGTATAATAGCATGAAGCAGGAAGGATATTAAAACCCCCACAATAATCATATAAATAAATCTCTTTTTGTTATTAAGCATTGGCTGTAATAAAAAAATGTTTGTTTAAATTAAAACTGAACTTTGTAAGTAAAATTAGGAAAGAATCCTATTTGATATGCTGTATTAATTTTATTTGTTAAAGGATTGTAACGTTCAGCAAACACATTTTTATTATTTGTAATATTTTGAATATCGAAAAATATGGACTGCGACATTTTTCTTTTTTTACTATTCATGGTATATCCCATTTTAAAATCTAATCTAAAAAAGCTCGGAATACGTGATGTAAAAGCTAATGAATCACTATATAATACTTGTGCGTTAACAGCTTGAGATGCAGCTAAATCAACTGGTGTGTAAAATCGGCCTCCTGCTTGTGTCATTTTAACATCAATACTTAGTGCATTGCGTTTTTCCTTACCAATTTTAAATTCTTTTCCTATTAATATATTATAAACATACTTACCATTAAATGCGGTATTTCGCTCTACTTTATCACTTCCATTATATTTCGAT
>CANCPZ010000191.1 GCA_947380175.1 Bacteroidota bacterium
ACCAACACAAATTGCTTCCGACTTCACATACTCACTCATAGCAAGAATGAATTTATATTGAGGTGCGGCCACATCAATCTCAAATTTTACATTCGAATAATTATTAATTAAATTATTGGGGCGAATGCTCGCACATCTTTGAGTAAATGCGTGAACTAAACAATGTTTACCGAATGGTTTCGTACAAATATTTTCCGATTTAAGCCAAAATTTTTGATTCCCAGGGCAGAACAATCGTGGTTCGTGCATTGATCTAATAACTGGGCGAAGAATTAAACACAACTTTACTAAATTTGGATCTGAAATTCCATGAAGATGTAATAAATCGATTTTATTTTCATTAACAAAAGAAATTATAAAATCAAAAGCCTCTTTCTCTTGAAGTCCTTTTTTTGAATAGTTTATAGTTTCAATAGTAAACCCTTGACCAATGATGAATGAAACTCCAATAAAAAAAGAGTTCACACCAAATTCCGGTAAAAGTTGTTGTAACTGGTGAATATAAACTTCAGTACCACCTTTTATTTGATAATTATCATTTAAATGAAGAACATTCATATAATTTAATTTAAAAACGAAGAAATAACCTGCTCCTTAAATTTAAAAATTTTACTCCAAGTATAATTTTTTTTTATAATGAAATGTAAGTTTTGACCAAGAAGAGAGAAATTTACTTTATTTATAACCAATTCATCTAAAGTTCTCGACAATGAACTAACATTATTTTTTTCAAAATATAATAAAGAATTTGAATTGAAATTATCAATTAAATTGCTGACATCTGGTGCTATCACACATAATTTTGCTGCTCCATACAAAAACAATTTCATATTACTACCATATTCAAAAGTAGAAGGTATTATTCCAATATCCATATCCATTAATATCTCACACAACTCTTCTTCTGATTTTTCGCCAAGAAACTTAACTGACAAACCTTTTGGCAACTTTGTTTTTATAACCTCAGTGCCTTTCCCTATAAAAATAAATTCGAAATTATTTTTATAATCCATTTTTTTAATTGCTTCACAATAAAAATCTAATCCATGATGTTGCATTACATGACCTATAAAAACAATTTTTAAAAATGTTTTTTTCTCTTTTTTTAACTCAGAAAATTTCAACAATATGGTTTCATCAATACCATTCTGAATTGAATAGGAGTTAAGATACTTAATACCCAAATATTTATTTATTCCACCAATATAAAATACACCATTAGATTTCTTATAAGAGTAATACAATAAATTCTTAATTATTGAATTAAAAAAAGATTTATAATAAACTTTAATATCATTATGCATGACTCCGTTTACTTCATAAAAATGAGGTATTTTTAATAATTTTGAAATTATTAAACCATTAAAATTTAAATATCCGCCTCTTTCATAAATAAACGCAGGACTTTCAGACTTAATTAGACGATAATATTTTATTATGTCTTTATGATTCTTAAATAAAAGGAAAATATCTTTTAGAGAACCTTTTAAAATATTGGAAGCGGAAAATTGTTTAACGGCAGGTTGAGGTCCAATAATTTCAGAAGAAAGAACAGTATCACGAAAGAGAAGAATTAAATTAACATCAAAATATTTATTAAGCTCTTTTACACCAATTTCAATATGATTGCATGCGCCAGACCCTTTGGTTAAACATCCTTTTTCAGAAACAATATACAATCCTTTTTTCTTCAAAATATAAACTATTATTTTATAAACAGCATAATCGATATACTAGTAGCTCGCAAACCATTTAAACTTGGATATTTCAATGTTCTTGCAGACATAATTATTATTTATATACCTTTTCTAACTTTTCAAAAATAGCATCTTCCGAAAATCTGCTTATGCAATCAGCTACTATCTGACATTGGTCATAGTTTTCGTAATTGGCAATCATTTCTTCAATTGCCATCGCAAGACTTTCGGCCGTATTTTCCAATACTAATATCCCGTTTTCACGAGTTATGATGTCACGCGGTCCACCCGAATCTATTGCTACCACTGGTCGTCCGCAAGCCAAAGCCTCAATTAAATTTACACCAAAAGTCTCAAATTTACTGGCAGAAACAACGATGTGAGCATTGTCGATTTCTTGTTTTATAACTTCGCGTGGCTGATTGCCCATAAATGTTACGAGGTGCATTATGTTTTTGTTTTTTATATCAGTAAGAAGCTCATCCTTATATGCCCCATCACCAATTAATTTTAATGAAATGAAATACCCTTTTTGGTTTAGCAAGCAAAGCGCATCAAATAATAGTTTATGTTGCTTCCTTGGGGTTAAAAATGCTGTACAAACGATATTAAAGGGTACTGAAATTTCCTTTTGGGTGTATGCTGTGTAAAAAATTGGATTTACCAAATTGGCTATAACCTGTAGGTTTGAAGAATCTATCTTATATTTTAAAATGAGTTCTTGTTTGAAAAAATTACTTACAATAATGTTTCGTTTTGCTTCTAAAAAAACTTTTTTTATTATTGATTTATTTGTTTTGTCATTCGCTAATGTTTCGTCAAGTATTAGTCCGGTATAATGTTCTGTTAAAATATAAGGTATGTCATATTTTTTCGAAATAGCATTAGCAACCAAACCACCAATAAATGTAGCATGTGCATGAATTACATCTGGCATGCCATACTTTTTTTTGTATTTTTTAAATGTTAAAAGTGCTTTTTGGCAAGCATACCAATAGTTAATTTTCTTAGTACGCGGAATAATTGAGTTGGTATAAGAATAATAAGTAGGAATACCGTTATCAATAAAATTTTGAAGTTGTTTTTTAGCGTGTGACTGTTTAATGTCAAAGCGCATCAAGTGGTCGGGATAAAGTATACCTACTTGAAAGCCTTTATTTTGTAACATACGGGCTTGCTCCTCAAAAAAAGTACCTATTACAGGATTTTCAGGTGTTTTATACCATGAAGGGATAATTAAAACGTGCATGGATATTAACTTTTAATAATTATTTTCTTAGCAAACACGATGAAACAGTTGCAACATAACTGAATGGGGTAGTTATTATCTCACCCTTTAATTGCAAAACCTTTATTGCAATTTGTAAAGGAATAGTACCGTTATTTGTAATGATAATGTTTTCTAAAGAAAGGTATCTTTTTAATTTTTCTTCCAATTCTAAAACCAATGCTCCTCTATTTGTAATCCATTGATTATCCCAAGCACTGCACATTATCGCTATATATTCCTCTATGGGTGGCAAAAACGTCTTTGTTACTGTTATCATTGATCTAATTATAAAACTTACAAAAAAGCAATTAATTTTATTAAGTGTTCAAAATTATAGCGCGTGTTATTGTCCATTATTAAATTAGGAATTTCATCTAGAAATTTCTAATACTTAATTTGACAAAAAAAGGTACCCCGTATCACATTTCTTTTTGATTTATTTTCCATTTATTGTTGACTGATCAATTCCTCAAATGATAATTTTTCTATAATCGAACCATTATCCATTCTGTAAATAACATCACAATTTTTTAAGGTGGAATACCGATGCGCTATTATTATAATCGTTTTCTTTAATTCTCCTAAAGAATTAATGGACTCCGTGATTTTATCCTCTGTTTCTGTATCCAAGGCACTTGTCGCTTCATCAAATAACAATATCTCCGCATCAAAATACAAGGCTCTAGCAATTGCTATTCGTTGTTTTTGACCACCCGATAAACGGGCTCCTTTTTCTCCTAAAAAAGTATTTATTCCATCCGGCAATGTTTCTACAAAATCAAGTAAAGATGACATTATAACAACCTGGTTTATTTTTTCTTTATCAATTAATTCGTCAGGTATACCAAACGCAATATTTTGGGCTATTGTACCATTTATAATATAAACATCCTGTCTCACATAACCAATCAATTTCCTAAATATGGAAGCATTTTCTTTAGTAATTTTTTTAGTGTCAATTAATAAATCTCCTGACTCTTCTTGATAAAATCTTAAAAGTAAATTCATCAACGTAGTTTTACCAGAGCCTGATCGTCCTATTATTCCAATCGTTTCCCCTTTATTGATAGTAAGATTGATCTCATTTAAAGCATAATCAGAACTTTTGTCATGACGAAATTTAACATCTTTAAATTCGATAGTACTTTCAAAGGAAATTTTATCCGTAATATCTGGATAAGAAATATCGGAACTCTTTTGTTTTAAAATATCATACGAGTGAGCATATTGCTTGACGAACAAAAAAGAGCTAAGAATTTTGTTAATGGAAGGTATTAAGCGATAGGATGCACCGATGTAAATTCCAACAATAGTAAACAAATCGGAATCAGCAGAAGAAAAAAACAAATAATAAAAAAGCATAATCAAAACTCCCAACACAGAAGCTAATTCAATAATTTTAGCAGGAAGTATTGAAATGACATAGGATTTTGAATGAACGTTAGAAAATTTTTTTAATTCAATTAAATAATTTTTTTCAAAATATTTTTCTTTATTTAAAATTTTCACATCAACGTAGCCATTCATAGCTGTCATCACC
>CANCPZ010000192.1 GCA_947380175.1 Bacteroidota bacterium
GGTATAGTTAAAGATGGTTATACTGAAATCAAAGAACAAGTTTCTAGCATCATAAATAATCCTAATTTTTTAGCTGATAAATTAATTAATTCTGTAACTATTTCAGAACAATGGAGCCCATTGATTAAGTTAGACATGACATTGAACAACAGTATTTTGTTAAGTTTCGAATTTAAAAAGGACAGAAATTTATCGCTTGGTTTAACTAGTAAAACGATTACTGAACTTGCAGGACGTGAAATTATTGGTGGTACAGGTTATCGCTTACGTGATTTAAAATTAGGCAACCTAAAAATAAAAGGCAAGCCTGTAAAGAGCGATTTGAATTTTAAAGTGGATTTGTCATTCCGAAAAAACCAGACCGTGATGAGACGTATTGTTGAGCAGGTGAGCCAATCTACTGCAGGAACAAATATTATTTCAATTAAAGTTTCAGCTGATTATGTAATTAACGAAAAAATAAGTATTCGTTTGTTTTACGATCGTATTATTAATAAACCAATTATATCGTCATCGTTCCCCACAACTAATACCAATGCAGGTGTTAGTTTACGATTAACATTGTCAAATTAATTCCTTAAAATAACATTTGCTATTGAATAAAATATAAATTTGTGTTCCATTAAAAATTTAAACTACTGACTATTATGAATTTCCCTGAAAATTTAAAGTACACTAAAGATCACGAATGGGTTCGTGTTGAAGGTAATGAGGCATATATTGGAATCACCGATTTCGCTCAAGGTGAATTAGGTGATATTGTTTATGTTGAAATTGAGACAGAAGGCGAAGACCTTTCTTTCGAAGAGATATTTGGTACAGTTGAAGCAGTTAAAACCGTTTCGGATTTGTTTATGCCACTTTCCGGTAAAGTATTAGAGGTAAATCCAAGCTTACAATCTAATCCAGAAGGTGTAAACAAAGATCCTTATGGGCAAGGTTGGATGATAAAAATTTCAATCAAAGATGTTTCAGAATTAAACAATTTAATGAGTGCTGCCGATTATAAAACTTTGATTGGCCATTAATAATGTTTTTTAAACACTTAAAATTTGCAATGCTTTGGGCATTGATAATTCTTATTTTATGCGGAATGCCTGGTAAAGACATTCCGCATATTTCGTTTTTAGAACTTTTGAGTTTCGATAAATTTGTCCACGCTTCTATGTTTTTTTTCCTGATTTTATTAACTATTCGAGGGTTTTTACAGCAAACAGGTTTTATCGTATTAAATAAATCCGCTAAATTAATAGCTTTTGTATTGTGCGTTATTTATGGTGGCTCGCTCGAAATTATGCAAGGAGCAATGAATATAGGTAGAACCCCAAGCATCTTCGATTTTATCGCAAATACATTTGGATGCGCTATAGGTTTATTTTTTTATAATTTCGTACATAAAAAAATCTTTCCAAAACAAATACATTAAAATATTTTTGAAAATAAACTGGAAAATAAAAACATTTGAAGAGCTTACCAATGTGGAGCTATACAGCATTTTATCTTTACGTGCTGAAGTTTTTATTGTGGAACAAACTTGTCCGTATTTAGATACAGACGGAAAAGATTTTAAATCATTCCATTTAATGGGTACTCTCGAAAGTGGAAACTTAATTGCATATTCGCGCATTGTGCCTCCTGGAATTTCTTTTGACGAAGTTTCAATTGGTAGAGTTGCTTCTTCTCCAAAGGCTCGTGGAATAGGGGTAGGAAAAGTTTTGATGGAACAATCTATAAAAGAAATTTACAAAAAATATGGTGCGGTAGCTATTCATATTGGCGCACAGTTGTACCTCAAAAATTTCTATGGAAGCTTTGGTTTTATTATAATAAGCGACGAATATCTTGAAGATAATATTTTACACATAGAGATGTTAAGGGAACCGTATTTCTAATAATATATTTTTTCAATATCTTTGTTAATATACTTGAAATTAGATTTATATGATTAAAAAAAATATTCTGCCCGATTTTAATAATACGTACCCTATTGACCAAGTAGGTATTGAAGAACGTGTTGCGCGATTCACAACTAGAAGTATAAAAAAATCATCCAAGTTACAAGCCATGAAAATGGTTTTAAATATGATTGACCTTACTACGCTTGAAGGAAAAGATACTGAAGGGAAAGTTAAACAAATGTGTTATAAGGCAGTTCATTTGCATGATGCTATTCCTGGTTTGCCAACTGTTGCAGCTGTATGTGTTTATCCAACGATGGTAAAAACTGCAAAAGATGCTTTGAGGGGGTCGCTTGTAAAGGTTGCATCTGTTTCAACGGCATTTCCTAGCGGGCAATCTTCCCGTGAAATAAAAATTGCAGACACAAAATATGCTGTTGATAATGGAGCTGATGAAATAGATATGGTTATTTCACGTGGCGAATTTTTGAAAGGGAATTATTCATTTGTATTTGACGAAATAGCTGCAATCAAAGATGCTTGTGGTAATGCACGATTAAAGGTGATTTTTGAAACAGGCGAACTTTCAACATTAGATAATGTTCGTAAAGCAAGTGATATTGCGATGTATGCTGGTGCAGATTTTATTAAAACTTCAACAGGTAAAATTTCACCTGCAGCTACAATGCCCGTTTCTTTGGTTATGTTGGAAGCTATTCGTGATTATTATTATAAAACCGGACGAATGGTTGGAATGAAACCTGCAGGGGGCATTTCAACTTCCAAATTGGCGATACATTATTTAGTTATGGTGCGCGAAACTTTAGGAGGAGCATGGTTAAACAACGAATGGTTTCGTTTTGGAGCTAGCAGTTTAGCAAATGATGTATTGATGCAAATAGCAAAAGATATAACTGGCGTTTACCAAAGTTCGGATTATTTTTCAAAAGACTAATAGTTTCAAAAATACGGCATAAAACATATTATTATGAGTAAGAAAAAACAAGAAATTAGCACGTACCCAAAATTAGATTTCACTACAGATTGGGCCTATGCACCAGCCCTAGAGGATTCTAAACACATATCCTTAAAGCCTCAATACGATTTATTTATTGATGGTAAATTTGTAAAACCTAATAGCAAAAAGTATTTCGACACTACTAATCCTGCTACTGAGCAAAAGATTGCCGAGGTTGCAGAAGCAGATGAGAAAGATGTGGATAAAGCCGTAAAAGCTGCTCGAAAAGCATTTGATAAATGGAGCAAAATTCCTGCTAAAGAGCGAGGAAAATACATTTATCGTATTGCTCGGTTAATTCAGGAACGTGCGCGCGAATTTTCAGTTATAGAAACAATGGACGGCGGCAAACCTATCCGTGAAAGTCGTGATATTGATGTGCCTTTGGCCGCTAATCATTTTTTTTACAATGCAGGTTGGGCCGATAAATTAGCGTATGCTTTCCCAAATAGAACGCCTAAACCTCTTGGTGTTGCGGGACAAATAATTCCTTGGAATTTCCCATTGTTGATGGCTGCTTGGAAAATAGCACCAGCATTAGCTACCGGCAATACCGTGGTTTTAAAACCTGCTGAAACAACACCTCTTACAGCTCTTAAATTAGCCGAATTAATTCGTGACAGCGGTTTGCCAGATGGTGTTGTAAATATTGTTACCGGTGCCGGAAAAACAGGAGCAGCGCTAGTAAATCATCCCGATATTAATAAAATTGCATTTACTGGCTCTACAGATATCGGAAAATTAATTCAAAAAAATATTGCAGGTACGGATAAAAAATTAACGCTCGAATTAGGAGGAAAGGCTGCAAATATTATATTTGAAGATGCTCCGCTTGATCAAGCTGTTGAAGGAATTGTAAATGGAATTTTCTTTAATCAAGGTCATGTGTGTTGTGCCGGTTCCCGTTTGTTTATTCAGGAAAGTGTTGCCGATATTGTAATTCGTAAGTTGAAAGACCGGATGGAAACCCTTATTGTTGGTGATCCAATGGATAAAAATACCGACATAGGAGCAATTAATTCCAAAGAGCAATTATTAAAAATTCAGCATTACATTAAGATTGGGAAAAATGAAGGTGCTGATTTTTATCAGAGTTCATGCGCCATTCCGAACAAAGGATATTTTTGTAAACCAACCTTGTTTTTAAATGCATCGCAATCACATAGAGTGGTGCAAGAAGAAATTTTCGGACCAGTGCTTACTGTTCAAACGTTCCGCACCATCGAAGAAGTTATAGAAAAAGCAAATAATGTTGCGTATGGTCTTTCTGCAGGTGTTTGGACAGATAAAGGGTCTAAAATATTTAATCTAACAAGTAAAATGCGTGCAGGTGTTGTGTGGGCAAATACGTATAATAAATTTGATCCAACTTCTCCTTTTGGAGGGTATAAAGAAAGTGGTTTTGGTAGAGAAGGTGGCTTACACGGCTTGATGCCGTATTTGAATTTATAAAAAACAACAAAAGGTTTTATATCATAGTTAAAAATGTTTTATAAAAATATAAAATGGTAGCACGATTGGAAATTCAAAAAACATATAAAATATTTATTGGTGGACAATTC
>CANCPZ010000193.1 GCA_947380175.1 Bacteroidota bacterium
ACTAATCGTAACAACTCTTTTTTTTTTAAGTATCACTTTTTTTATAAAAGCTCAAGCTCCTAAATATAGCAACGAGTTTTTAAATATTGGTGTTGGTGCTAGAGCATTAGGAATGTCAAATTCATATGTTACTTCTGTTAATGATGCAACTGCAGGGTATTGGAACCCAGCAGGTTTGTTGGGTATTGCTAATCAGCATCAGGTAGCTTTAATGCATAGCGAATATTTTGCAGGTATCGCAAAATACGATTATGGTTCAATTGCTACACGATTGGATAACTCAAGTGTGCTGGCATTTAGTGTAATTCGTTTTGGAGTTGATGATATTCCAAATACTACCGAATTGATTGATGCTAATGGGAATGTTGATTATGGAAGAATTACAACTTTTTCAGCTGTCGATTATGCATTCTTAGTTTCGTATGCAAAAAAAGTGAAAATACCTGGATTGCGTTTAGGCGCCAGCGCAAAAATTGTTCGTAGAAAAGTGGGTGATTTTGCAGGTGCATGGGGGTTTGGATTGGATGCTGGAATGCAGTACGACTATAAAAAATGGAAATTTGCTGCAATGGCTCGCGATATTACAACCACATTTAATGCTTGGAGCTTTAATTTGTCGGATGAAATGAAACAAACATTTTTAGCAACAGGGAACCAAATTCCGAATAATTCGGTTGAAATTACTATGCCAAAATTACTTTTAGGTGGAGCACGAAAATTTGATTTTACAAAAAAAATATCATTGCTTGCCGAACTGGATTTGGATGCAACTTTTGATGGAAAGCGTAATGTATTAATTAAAAGTAATGCTATTAGTATAGATCCTCATTTGGGGCTTGAGGCATCGTATGTTGATATGATTTTTTTAAGGGCGGGTCTTGGCAATTTTCAATCATATACCGATAATGTTGGTACCAAAGTAAATACCTTTCAACCAAATATAGGGCTTGGAGTTCGTATAAAATCTTTTTTTATCGATTATGCATTAACAGATATTGGAGACAACTCTGTAGCCTTATACTCACATGTGTTTTCGATTAAAGTAAATATTAATAAAAATGTAAGAAAATGATAAAACGTTTACTTGCTGTATCTTTATTTTTATTGCTTTTTATAAGCATTAAAGCTCAAAATTTTGGCAATGAGTGGATTGATTATTCTTTAAAATATTATAAAATTCCAGTTACACAAAATGGAATTTATAAAATTTCGTATGCAACCTTGCAAGCTGCAGGGGTTCCCGTAAACACTATAAACCCGCATAATTTTCAAATTTTCAATAAAGGAGCTCAGCAAAATATATATGTGCAAGGCGAATCTAGCGGAATATTTAACCCAACTGATTTTATTGAGTTCTATGGTGAAAAAAATGATGGATCGTTAGATTCTCGTTTGTATTTAAATAATTTCTTTGTTCCAAACCCCTATTACAGCTTAATAAATGATACAGCAATGTATTTTCTCACATGGAACAATTCAATAAATAATAACCGTTTTATCGTTGAATCAGATACATCTTTTAGTGGTTATACGCCCGATAACTATTTTTTAAAGGATGAAGTGGAATCGTTTCATAGTGCTTTTTATCAAGGTGAAACAGATGCAGTGGGGGGGACCGATTCTAGATACACCTCTTCGGAAGGTTTTTTTGATGCTCATGTAATCACCCTTGGTGCAAACTACAATTATTCCAATATTGTAAATACTTCCAATGCATATGCTGCTGGACCAAATGCTCGAATCGAAATTGTTGTAGTTGGGGCTTCCAAAGATGCAGGGCTCATTTCTTTAGATAGTTCTGACCACCATTTAAATATTCAATATTCCGGAGCTTCAGGTGTTAATACGCTTGTTGATACTTTATTTAAAGGCTATGAAGCTAACCGTTTTATTTATTCAAAGCCCGCATCGCTATTAGGTGCAACGTATACTGATTTTAATTTTTCCAGTATTGCTGATCCTCAATTTAATTCTAATAGAACAATAGTTTCTTATATCAGGGTTAAATATCCACATACTTATAATTTAGAAGGAAATTCTAGTTTTATGATGTATATTGATAATTCTGCAATTAGATCAAAAAAATATTTGAATATTTCTAATTTTAGTGCAACAGATTCTGTTCGTATTTATGATATTACAAGCGGAAAACGGATTAATGTTTTGCAAAGTGGTAATAATTATAAGGCATTGCTTCCTAATTCAATCATTGGTAACGAAAAAAAATGTTTCATTACTTCCGATGCAAATATTATAAATGTAACTTCATTAAAGCCAGTAACTACAAATGCAAAGTTTACCAATTATGCTACAGCTCTTGTAAATTCCGATTCAGCATTTATTATTGTTACTAATAAAGCATTAATGTCTTCTGCACTCAATTATAAAGCTTACAGGAGCTCTGTTCCAGGTGGTTCTCACCATGTTTTATTAACGGATATTGATGAGTTGTATGACCAGTTTGCATATGGTATTGTAAAAAGTCCTTTAAGTATTAGAGGTTTGTGTGATATGTTGATTCATGCTAACCCAACTAAAATACCTCAGAATTTATTTTTAATTGGTAAATCAATTCATATGCGCGATTGCCGAAATAATTCATTTTGGTACTACTACCAAGATTTAGTTCCATCCTATGGGAATCCTTCAAGTGATAATTTATTTACATGTGGTTTAAATGGTGGTTCAGCTCTTGAAATAGCAATACCAACCGGAAGGTTGTCTGCAAAAAATTTAGCTAATGTAGATTTGTATTTACGTAAGATTCAGGATTATGAAAGCTCAACACCAGATGATTGGAAAAAAGAAGTGTTACATTTTGGTGGTGGTAAAACATCATTTGAACAATTTTCTTTTAAATCCTATTTAGATAGTTACAAAACAATAATTGAAGATACCGCCTTTGGGGGACATGTAACTTCTTTTTTTAAGACAAGCACTTCTCCTATACAAATAAATCAATCGGATAGTTTACGTGATATGATAAATAAGGGAGTTTCATTGATGACCTTTTTTGGCCATGCTTCAGGTACAGGTTTTGATCAAAGTATTGATGATATTCAATCATATAGTCCAATTGCTGGTCATTACCCTTTTGTCTTGGCTAATTCATGTTACGCAGGCGATATTCATCAATTAGATAGAACACCATCTGGCTACCCTTTAAGTTCAAGCGAAACATTTGTTCTTACTGCCGACAAGGGAGCAATAGCTTATGCAGGTAGTGTTGCCTTGGGCGTTCCGTACGTTTTAAATTATTTTTCTAATCAGTTTTATAAAGAATTATCAAATTTAAATTATGGCAAGAGTATTGGAAGAAATATAAAAAATACTGTAAATTTTATGCAGAATTATGCAGCAACCGATTCAATAGCTAAAAATGTGTGTATGGAAATGACATTGCATGGCGATCCATCCATTTCAATAAACTCATATCAAAAACCCGATTATAAAATTTCGTGTAATAATGTGTTTTTTGATTTAGTTTCAAAACAGCCCGATTCCGTTATTGTTTTCGTTGTAAGAACCAATATTGGGAAAGCGGTTCATGAAAATATTATTGATGAATTAATGCGTATTTTACCAAATGGTGATACTATTTATTACTATAAACAAAGCGCCGCTCCATTTTATAAAGACACCATTTCTTTTACCATACCTGTTGATTTTGTTAATGGGATAGGTTTAAATAAAATAGTTGTTTCGCTTGATAGATATAATGAATCGAACGAATTAAATGAAAGTAATAACACTTCGTGCGAAGTAAATATGTTACTTAATGGTGGAGCAATTGTGCCAGTATATCCTTATCAGTTTGCAATTATTCCAAACAACGATTCCTTAACTTTAAAAGCAAGTACAGCCAATGCTTTTGCGGCTCCAAAAAAATATCGATTTCAGATAGATACAACAGATAGGTTTAATAGTCCAATGTTTAGAGAAACTGTAATTAATTCGGCTGGTGGTGTGGTTACTTGGAAATTGCCGAATGGTTATATGCTACATTCGGCAACAGATAGTACTGTTTATTTTTGGCGTGTTAGTCCCGATTCTACTGCTGCTACTCCAGGTAATGGTTATTTTTGGCGAGAGAGTTCGTTTCAGCATATCAGTGGAAAAATAGGTTGGGAACAAGCACATTTTTTTCAATATAAAGACGATACTTACCAGTACGTAAAATTTAATCGCCCTCAACGAAGATTTGATTTTGTAAATGATATAAGAAATATTTTTTGTAGAGACGGCATTACTCCATATATTCCATGGACGGATATAATTTATTCAATCAATGGAGTTACAAAAAATTTATCCAGTTATGCGATTCCTGGTTTTTCAATTGCCGTAATAGACCCTATTTCAGGTAATCCTAGAATAAATTTGGCAAACGGAAATGGAACAGGTCAATACAATA
>CANCPZ010000194.1 GCA_947380175.1 Bacteroidota bacterium
AGTAGTACTTATCTGAATTTAATTACCCTCTTATTGGCCCTGTAAAATCTATCCTTTCATCCCATAATGCGCCCTTTTTCCGTTTAAATTCTCACCTCGAATCCTTTTTATTGTCTATTTATCAAAATAGTACAATACCTCCGTCTATACAATAGGTCAAATTTGCAACATTTGCCCGTAATCCACAATGAATACCAATGTCAAATTGATGTTCCCCTGATTGATTTGTAAAAAGTTTTAATTTTTCCAATATACCTTGTTTTTCATCCGATTCAATTTCAGCCTCTTCAGTAAATACAAGTAACATAACCATTTTTTTACTATCAAGTGTTTTCTCCGATATGGTGATCCTAAGCAAAAAAATGCTTTCATCAAATATTATATGATCATTTTTATGGTATTCCTCACTCTTAAATTTATAATTTACGTAGATATCTTCTCTAGATAATTTGATTAATTCTTTAAAATTAATTCCAATTAAAGTGGCACGAGTATCATAATCTAGAATTAATATATCATTTGTAAAAACTTGGTACATTTCATTTATCGATGTTTTTAATAGCGAAATTAAATTTTCAATTTTATTTTTTTCATATAACATGGCAAGTAGATAGTAGATAAAGTAAATTTTTAGTTGTTTAAAATCAACAATTCTATTCTTAGCTCAATGCAAATTCAAGGGTATAAAAGCCAAAATAATTGTTGTTGCAAAACAATATCTTTTTAAAATCGCACGTTCAACTTATTGTGACTATAATACCACTATGATGACTATTTTGCTACTTTATCATTATAATTTGTTATGACCAAAATACCACCATCAATGTGAACTTTTTTAATTTAATTTGCTTTATGAAAAAAATTGGAGAATACATAAGAAAGTTTAGGGAACTAAAGAATATGACTCGCGAGCATATTGCTTCCGAATTAAAAATGAGCCTAAGTAATTATAGTAAAATTGAAAGAGATGAGATAGACTTAACCATCTCTCGTGTGCAAGAAATTGCCAATTTATTAGAGGTTGATACATCGCAGATTTTAAATTTTGATGCATCACATATTTTCAATGTAAGCAACAATAAATTGGAAAGAAGTGTAGTGGGTAAGGTAGACCATTTTCATTTTTACAATGAGCACTTAGAAAAATATATTGCTTTGTTAGAAAAAGAAATAGAGAGTTTAAAGGAATCATTGAGAAATTTGAGTAAATAATATTTTTCTTCTATATTACATATTGTAGTTTATTACATGACTCAAATAAACCAACTTACTTCCACAAACAATATTGTTGCCTTTTAAACCAATTATTCCTCATATACTTAAAAACCATTTAAAGTGAGGCATAAAATGGTTTTAACGCAAAAATTCTCACTCAGATAATACTCCACTCCGCGTAATTGCGGTTTACTATTCTTCGAAAAACCCATTTAATTTATTGCTATTGATAGAAAATGCTGAATTCATATCAGCATTTGTATCTATTTATGTCCGGACTTAACCAATGAAATCTATTTTTTATCCCAATTAATGAAAAAGAGGATTTTGATTGAGATTTTATTCTACCAAAAAACTATTCGTCCACCCTCAATGAAACATTTTAAGGGTTCCCAATTTCTTGCATTATCTCATTATAATATTTTATTGGTTTTGTCCGTAAAATTTATATCCTTAAATAAGTCATTTTTATATCAAAGAGTAAAAAGAGGGGTTGTGATTAATTTGAAATTCTCCCCTTTCATCATTTTTTGAATGATGGAAAACCCTCGTTTTTCCCCTTTTGCAATTTTTTAATTTGTAAAAGTATGTCGCCTCTCCCCTTTCAAAAATTTATGGTTTTTAGATGCTTGTTATTTTTCACCTTAGTTTGATTTTGGTTTTATTTTTTTAGCTGGCAAATCTGTAGGTTTAATTTTCATTGCCCATTTTTGTCTTTATTAGGATTTTAGCCACTTATTTTCATCTACTTTCTACAAATATTTTATCCCTAACAGGATTTATTTTTGCTAAAGACAATTACAGGTATTATTAGTAACTGACCTTACGAATAATTATTAACACATTATCAAAGTTTTGCTATCTAACAAATAGGGCACATAGAAAAATAAAAAGAGGGAAAGATACGTTTCACTTTAAGGTTACATAGAAGGGAGTAAAAAAAGTGAAACTTTTTTCCTATGTGTCCTTTTCTTTTTTAAATAAACTAGACTAAGTTTACTTTATGCCTATGTTCCTACAATATAACTTCTTCCAAAAAATGTTGGTTAATGCTACTAAGTAGCATTATCTATGTGTCCTTTTTCTTAAACCATTTTCAAGTAAACCCTTAGTGATCTATGTCCCTATGCCCCCTATGTGTTTAAGCCTTTACTTCTCTATAAGTTATATAAATTGGAAAAATTTGCCTCCCTAATTTTTGACTATGTGTTTAATTTACTAAATGTGAATTAAGCTTGGTAACATCAGTTAATAAGGTATTATGGCTGTTTACAAAGCCTGATTAGCTTCAAACTAAACTTAAATAACCTCCTAATAGAATATATACTTAATAAAAAACAGGAACATTTTTAAAAGAACCATCGGTTATTATGGTAGATCCTGGTTTGCCATATATATTTTTGTAATTTACTACCTCAATTAATGGAGTAAGTCTGCCCGAAAAGGTTCCACTAATATGACCTTTGCTAAATGATGTAATTTTCAATCCCAAACTATCCGTCGCATAAGCATGATAGCTCGCTACGTTACTAAAATCGAGTAAGGGAGAATTATTGTTAACGTAACTATGGTAACGCCCCACCTTCAAGCTGTCTGTATAAAAGAAAAATATTAAATTACCACCAGATTCACTAGCTAAATAGTATTGATTATTAGATTCTTTGGTGCATCCCAATAGATAATTGGTGGGCGATTGCTTGTCGGGGTTTTTAATAACCACATTTACTATTGTTCCATTAACAGTATAGGTTATAGTGGCCGGATTGGCATTACTGCTGTTTGTAGTACTAGCATTTTCAGATTTAATCATGGCATCAGATATCGAATCTTTAAGGCAAGACGACAGACAGAGGGATAAAAAAACAAAAATCAATAGCTTTTTCATAATTTATTATTTACTGGTTGTCCACATTTCTTTTTTTAAATCTTATACCTGCCGTCAACCCCAAACTAATAGTATTATCCGAACCTCCATTAGCCATTATGGTTTGGTATCGCAAATTCAAATCAATTGGAACAGTCTCTACCAGAAATAAATAACCGGTTCCTCCTGCAAATACAACTCCATTAAACTTTAAGTCCTTGGTATATCCTTTGTCATTCAGTGAGGTTACGCCCAAAAGGTTGTAGCCTGCTTGGGGTTCTACATAAAATCCGCTTCCTTTTCGGTTTAGTGAAAAGCGATAGCCCGCAGTTAATGGAAGAATAATTGTTCCATCACCAATACCACCATCATTCAATTTAAAATCGTAGACACCAATTTCCAACGTAATATCATCACCTTTAGTAATAGGGTAAGCGCCTTTCAGGTAAGCACCATAGCCCATACTATAATTGCCAGTATTAGGCCCTACCATCTTTATTATTCCCAATTGGGCATTAGAAATTGTGGCTACAAAGGATAACGCAACAATCAAAACAGCTTTAATCATATAGTTAAATTAGGTAAGTAGCGAATATAGTAGCTTTTGAAGAGAAGAAAATGGAAAACTTAAAATACTGTAAATGATGCCTATAAAAGGAGACGGAGATGATAAAAAATCACTAACCTAAACGCAAATACCGCCTAATTGGACCTACAAAATCTATCCTTTTATTTCAAAACATCCTTTCTGGGCGTTGAAATTCTTCCCTTTCTTCATTTTTTACCTGTTGGATGCCAGTTGTTTCTCCCTTTATTTCATTTTTTGATGCTCATAAATCTACAGCACCTCCCATTTCTTCATTTTTTGGCTGATAAAAACTAATGCGTTTTCCCTTTTTGCTATTTTTTGATAGATAGTTTTAGTTGGCAAACCTCTCTGTTTAATTTTTACTTTTCTATGTCGTCCTTAGCAGGACTTTAGCCACTTATTTTCATCAAGTTTCTACCAATATTTTATCCCTATCGGGATTTATTGGAGCTTAAAATGCCTGATATGATTAGGTTGGAAGGTAATTCCACTTGTAATTATGGTTATTGATGATAATTGTTTCATAAAATGGTCTTTTGTTTTTCTGGAAGAAACCACCCCGGCCTACGGCCACCCCTCAAGAGCTACCGTGTACACACATCTTTATGGTTACCTTTAAAAAATGTACACAATAAATTTCAATGGTAAGATTGACAAACGTTTGGAGGTTCGGAGCAAGTCATTGTCTCGTAGCATGTTGGCAAACTGTTCTACAAGTATCCAGTCCATTTC
>CANCPZ010000195.1 GCA_947380175.1 Bacteroidota bacterium
GTAAGAGCGAAAAACTTTTCTATTTCAACTTTTTTATATTCTTCTTTTAATGTTTTATTGCACCAATTAAAAAATGAATCTACCGGTAAATTTGATTTTAATTTATTGGTATAATGCTCTTTATCAAAAATCCATTTTTCATCGCTATTTTCTTCATCTTCAAAATAAACAGCGGTATCATTTTTAAACTGCTCAAAAAACTCGGCAGCATTAAAAAATGTGCTCTTTGAATAAATGTAATTTCGTTTTGATTCGAATATTTTTGGGACTTTTTGTTTGTACGGATTTTTAAGAAATGTTATCCATCCAGTTAAAATAGTTGACTCTGTTCTGATACGTTCAATCAAAGGAAGTAACTCGTTGGTTAATATTTTTGATTGACGTAATAAATTATCATTTACCTGAATCAATTGAAAATAAAGCTTTTCAAAATTAACTCGAATATTTTCATCATCAAATTTTAAACGGTATTTATTCGAATACTCAGATATGTCGTATAATTTATTTGCAATGGAGGCTGTATGATTAATATCAAGAATCTTATTTAATGGAATAATGTATTCGTCAATCCAACGAGAGGCACGAACAATTTTTTCTCGGTAATCAATCTTTTTAACATTGGCTTTTAATTCGCGAGTTTCAATTAACAAACTAACGGTATTTTTTTCTACCATTTCGTAAAAGGTTCGGATTTCGTTTGTAAGCTCTGTTAACCGCTTATTTAAAATGACCTTATCGCCATTGATATTCTCTTTTATCTTTCGAAATAATTCAGCAATCGAAACATGATATTTTTCAATTGTTTCGGGAAGCAATGGTTTAAACTCGCTTAAAATAAACTCTACTAGATTATAATAAACAGTTCTAATCTCATAGTTATCATTTACTGAACTCAATATTTTGTAATCTAGCAACTGAGATTTTATATCGCTATTATACTTTACTGTAATCTGATTCAATAATTCGAATGATATAACACTTTCTTTCGATTGTATTTCGTACAACTCATTAATAATATCAAAATACTCAAGTAAAAAGCGAAGTATGGTTCTTGGTTCGGCTTTCATTTACTTTGTTTTTTTATTAGTAACTATTTTTTCAACTACACCATTACGTTCAACAATTACAGCATTTTGTTTTTCACTAATATTAATTTTACCTTTTGAAGGATAAATAAAATAGTATTTATTAAACCCTTCAACAGCATCAGGTGCAGCAAAAATTGGTATAAAATTATGGTCCTTGCAAAACTTAACAATCTCCGGACGATTTTGCTTATCAATAGTTGCAACCTCATCAATAAATAATGCAATTTTATTTTGTTCGTCAGTAACTGCTAATCGATTGATAATAGACATAATCATTACTAAACGAATCATTCGATCTGTACCATCTGATTCCACTTGATTTGCAAGATCAACACGCTTATCTGTACCTTTAATATGCAACAACAATTCGATATTAAACAATTCATCGAAACTTACTTTTTTACCACTATCCAAATAAGTATTGAGCACTTTCAAATTTTCAGACTGGTCAAATTCAAAGCTCATCTGACCATTAAATTCCTGTATTGATGCGATTTTTTTTAACTCACCAATAATCCGTTCGTTATCTAACAATTCAATTTTCATTGACTCAATGTTAGAAATTCGTGTTTGAGAAAGTTTTTCGTTAAACTTTGTATACACAAACTGTTTAAATTCTTCGTAACGTTTTAACAATGTATAAGCAGGGTTAGCAAACTGCGTTGAAATACTTGACAATAAACCATCAATACTTCGCTCTTTATCAGATAAACAGGCTATTTCCTCTTCTACAAAATGAATAAATTGTTCAACATCAGCAATACTATTACGAAGACGATATTTTAAATTTTCGAATATCGCATCCTTCTTCGCTTTTAATTCAATTCTATCTTTTTGATGAATCTGAATTTTCGAGAAAATGTAATCAAGGTTATCGTTTGTTTCGTATTCGGTAGGCTCTAGATTAATTGCCTCTACTTCTATTTTACGCTCTTTTAATTCCCTAACACGAACTTCAAAATTGCGTTTTTCTTCCTGTAGTTTATCTAATGTAATTTGTTTTTGAGAAATTTCTTTTACTAATGAATTCAAAAACTCTTCCAACTCTTTCTTTTCAACTGTTAGAGTCTTTATTTCATCGGTAATAAAACGAATTTGCTTTTCTAAAGAAGGTTTAGATTCAATTCGTTTTATCTTATCTTTTATTATTTCTATTTCGGTTAAAATTATTTTTAAATTCGAATCAATTTTTTCTTTATCAACAACAGTTTTTAAAAGTTCTTCTGTTTGTTTTTTCTCAACCAATAAAACTTTTAATTCATCTTTTATTTCTTTTACAGATTTAAATTCTTTTAACGTGATGCCCTTAGTAATATCAATTTCACCATCAAAAATTGCCAGTAATTTATCTGACATTTTTTTGATCGGCTTTTTAATCTGTTTGCTCGATAAGCTTGTAACCTGCTCTGATAAAACAGAATTCAACAATTGTTTCACATCTTCATTGTCAGATATTTTATGAATAAGCAAATTGTTATAATTTTCAATCTGATTTTCCTGTCCTGCTATTTGAAAATTAAGTTTTTCGATACGCAGTTCCAATTGCTTACTCGATAATTTTTGACTTTCAATTGTCGTAAAACGAGTTTCAATATCCCTTCTATCTTTATCCAGATTACGCAATGATTCTTTTAAAAAATCAACGGTTTCAAATTTATTAACATCGTTTAATTCGCCTTGTTTATCAGCTAATTGATTGGTTTTGTTTTTTATATCAGCATTTTTCTCACCTATATAAGAGGCGTAACTTAATTCTTTCGGTTTTAATATCTCATTAATCTCATTGTGAACTGCAGCAATATGCCTACCACGTTCTATTGAAGATATTTCTAACTCAGGAATTGCAGCTGTATAAGAATAATTGAAAGCAGAAATTAACTCACTAACAATTTTTGTTTTTGAATTATATACTTTTACCAACTCGCGAAATTCAAGAAAATCGGGACGTACCGATTTTACACTTTTAATTTCTTCATTAATACGTAATAAATCGGTAATATCTTTTTTGTTTTTCTGAGAAAAATTCAAACTTTCGTTTTCACGATTATCAGCAATAATCAAAGATTCTTTAAGCGTTTTATTTGTTATTAATTTTGAGTTAATCAAATAACGATATACTTTCGAAAAATTATTACTTAAACCATCCGCTTTTACAGTATCCTCTAACCAAACTACGGCATTATTTTTTGTACCACGATGATACACATGATTAAAGACATCGGACTTTGTAGTAAATTTACTATGGGTAATCCCTTTCTCAGTAAGACATCCAATTACTTCATCAAAATTAAGTAAACGCTGATGCGTGCCTTCGTTTTCAAAAAAATATTCTTCATTGTAATCACTGTCAATCTTATAATACTCTAACTCACCATCAGTATTGCGTTTTACAAGAATACAATAGTATCCAAGTTTATTGATTTCAAACACCAAAAAACTTTTATTATGTGTAGGAAAGTAGTGATGAATAGTTTCTTTATCTCCTTTGCGTTGACCACTGAACGACATTTTTTGCCCATCAACTACAAACAAAAAGTTTAGTGCATAAATTAATGTGCTTTTCCCAATATTGTTGGGACCAACTAACTGAAGAGATTCGCAATTATCCAATTTAAGTTCGGCTTTACCGTATCCTTTGGAGTTAATTAATGAAATTCGTGTAAGCATCGTTTTTTTGAGTTTCAAATTTGTTTGATACTCAAATATAGCAAGATGCGTTCGATGATTTTAATAGAGTTTGGGCTGTTAATAAAAAAACCTTTATAATTAGGCTTTAGGGAGTTTTTTTGTTGAAAAAAATAAAGTTTTTAGCTTTTTTGAAAATGGCTTGAATTTTCGAAAAAAATTGAGTAGGCTTAAGTATGCAACAGTTTACCGTTAAAACTTTTAATCTCTTAAAAGCAATCATTCCTAATTGTTAATTTATAGAAAAGTGTTTCAAGTTTTTTCTAATCTTATTATTTATTTCTGGAGCTACTTTAGTTTTAAATATCAAAAGAATAAATACACCTCCAACAACACTACTTCTGATGGCAATATCAATTATTGTGTTAATGATATGAGGAATAAAATATCCGGGTAAAAATGCGATAATAGCAATAGCAATTATTTTTATTGTATTTGAATCGTATGGTTGCATTTTAAATTTAACAAACAAAAACAACCATCTAATTATGTTATATGATGCAATTGTAAGTGCGGTAGCAATTGCTGAACCAACAATACCATATATTGGTATTAAAATATAATTTAAAAGAATGGTTAATAGTAAAGTTAAAACAGTTAAATAGCCATCAAATCTGTAATA
>CANCPZ010000196.1 GCA_947380175.1 Bacteroidota bacterium
GCCTTCAACATCCATTCTGGTAATGGTTTTAAAGCATCACGTTTGCGCAAATCCAAATACCAACCTAGTTTTTTCATAATCGGTATTTTTTTTGTTTCCACAAATTCTATCAATGCACCATCTGGATCTTCAATATAACTGAAATGTCCGGCCGCCTCGCCCATATCAAATTTTTCGCCGCTATCAACAGTGTATGGGTATCCTTTTTCGGCACACAATTGTTTCATCGCATTTTGATTAGTGATATCAAAACATAAATGAATAAATCCTTGGTCGCCCCAAAAACGGTTTTCAAATATTTTGCGAGGCGTTCTGTTAAACACCTGAACTAATTCAATTTCACTTTCACCTAATAGTTTGGAGAATGCACCCACACGAGGTTTGCTATGTTTTAGTAAAATACGTCTTACTTTATTTGTTCCGCTTGGTATATTTTTAAAATCATCAAATACCCCTTCTTTGTCATATACAATCGTATCATAACCTAAAATATCAGCATAAAAAGTTTTTGATTTTTCAATATCACTTACTCCAATCATACAGCCAGCAGGTCCGCCAGTAAGTTGTAATCCTTTTCCAAACCACGAATTGGATTTTACAATTTGAAATAAATTATTCCAAGGGTCGCGCAAATAAAAAGTAACGTTACCTCCAGCATCTTTGGTTAATTCAGAAACTAAATTTACTTTTTTAGATTTTAAAAATTCATACGAACCTTTTACATCACTTGTTTTAATTCGGGTACAGAAAAATCCCAAATCACCAATTTGCAATTCGAATGAACATGCTTCGGGTACACGACTTGTATATTGCCATATTTCAAAGCCGCCTCCACCTTTCATATTGATGGCTAAAATTGCATGCCTTTGGTGTGGCTTTCCTCCTGTGTAAGGCAGCATTAAATTGGCTTCTGCTGCTTCTTCAAAAATTGGAATATCCATTCCAAAATGTTGACGATACCATTTAAATGCTTCGTGCACATTAGGTATTCCTATTCCTATTTGTTGAATGCCTGCTATGGTAGGTTTTGATTTTAGTTGTTGGTTCATCGTATGTAAAATATTTTATTGTAAGCAACTCAAAATATCAGCAAATGCTATTCTGGTTTTTGTTTTTTAATTAATTTAGAAAATAATTTTGGGAAAAGTCGTTTTATTAAAACTGCTCGTATCTCTTTTCCTCCAATAAAAATCTCTTCGCTATTATTTTTAATGCCCTTTAAAATTTGATGTGCGCACGCTTCTGCACTCATGCCTAAATTAGTGCTTGCATCCATTTTATTATGTGTTGCGCCTTCTGCATTTATTGCATTTAACGAAATGTTTGTTTTTATTTTACCCGGACAAACAATCAATACCTTTACTTTATCAGTTGCTATTTCCATTCGCAACGATTCAAAAAAACCATGCAATGCGTGTTTAGATGCAGCATAGGCTGATCGGTAATAAAAGCCAAACTTACCTGCAATACTACTCATTACAACAATGTGCCCACTTTTTTGTGCAAGCATATAGGGCAACACACTTTTGGTTATGGCTATAGTACCAAAAAAATTAACCTCCATTATTTTTCTGTCTATTTCCAACGAAGTATCTTTTGCGAAAGAGCGCTGACTAAATCCACCATTGCTTATGAGTATATCTATTCGCCCAAATTTTGATATAACTTGTTGAGTTAATTCTTGGATGTTTTTTGTGTCGGATAAATCGAATGGAAGAATAAGTGAATTGGTATCTGCTAAATTCAATGTGTTTTTTACACGTTGTAATTCATCTGTTCTTCGAGCAGAAAGCACAAGTTTAGCGCCTTCTTTTGCTAATGCCGATGCCAATGCTTCACCAATGCCAGATGAGGCTCCGGTAATCCAAATAATCTTATCTTTGTACATATTCATTAATAACAAAAATAGCTTAATTATTTATACAAAAATGAATGATTTTTAGAGATTTAGATTTGGAATAATTAAACCAAATATCGTTGATTCGTTCAAATTATTTTGAAAAAATATCGTTTTAATTTAAAATTATCTTTGATTTATTAGAAATGAAAAAAGTATTTTTTATATCGTCCTTCGTTTTTCTTTTATCATGCGCAGATACTAATAAAGTAAATATTCCTGACGCTGTTTTATCGCAAGAAAAAATGGCTGCTGTTTTATTTGATGTTCATCTATTAGAGGCAAGTATGAATTTAGATGATACCAATGTAAATAAATTATCTGCCGCTGGTAATAACACAAATCTTGTTTTCGATGTTTTTCAAAAACATGGAATTAACAAAAATACGTATGATATTAGTTTTGAATTTTACACCCAACACCCAGCTTTGCTAAGTCATGTGTATGAGCTTGTAATAAATGATTTGAGTAAGATGCAGGCACAGGTAATGAATAAAAAATAAAATTACTACTTTTTATTATCCTTTAAAAAAAAGCTACAGGTATCTTTTACAGAGTTTTCAAGAGAAATAAATTGATAATTTGGAAATTCTTTTTTTATTTTTTCGTTGGAATAATAAGTAGTTTTATTCGCTGAGCGAGCTGTTTCTTTTGTTATTAAAGGATTTGAACCAGTAATTGCCGCTCTCAATTTTTCAACCCTCCAAGCTATTCCACTTACAATGTTTCCCGCTTTAAACATTGGTTTTGTTTTGTTAAATCCTTGATGAACAAAGTTAAAAAAGCTTTTATAAGTAGCATTTTCTGCGGTTAATATAAAACGATGGTTTTTTTTATCGCTATTCATTAATGCAATCATTAAAGCAGATACATCTCTAACATCAATAAAGCCAGTTGCTCCATTGCTATAAAATAGTAAGCCCTTATATCCTTTACTGAATAAATTTGAACTGCTTTTTTGCCAATTTCCTCCACCCAAAATCATTGATGGATTTACTATAATTACATCAAGGCCTTCCTCTGAAGCTCTCCAAACTTCGCGTTCGGCGGCATACTTACTTATCGAATATGTTGAGTTTTCAGGAGAGGATTTCCAAAATGCATCTTCTGTAATAAGTTTTTCATTTTCGGATTTACCAAGTGTTGCAATAGAACTTACATGGCAGAATTTTTTTACCCCTTGTTCAATTGCTGCATTTACTATGTTTGCAGTTCCTTCAATGTTTATTTGCATCATTTTTGATGCGTTTTTTGGTTCAAACGAAACCATTGCTGCGCAATGAAAAACAGATGTAATTCCTTGCATTGCATCAAGTAATGTATAAAAATCAAGTAAATCTGCATCTACCCATTCAATATTTTTAAATAAAATATCTGGGGTATTTGTATAATATGAAAATACTTTTTTTACATTTTCAATATTGCTATCAGTACGTTTTATGACACGCACCTGTTCACCTGATTTGCATAAATCATAAAGCAAATGTGCTCCTACCAATCCTGTTCCGCCTGTAACTAAAATCAATTTAATGTGTTTTGTTTATGATGTAAAATTATACATTAAGCTTCAGAATATTCTTTTCTTTTTACTAAAAAATAAAAATCATTTTCAATTGGCAAATAACCATATTCGTAACAAAAAAAATAGCTTACTCCCTTTTTTGTTGTGTAAACGTTAGTGTAATATTGGAAATTAAATCCTTTTTGAGTTAATTTTGATTTAGATGCTTTAGCTGTTTCGGCAGGGATAAGCTCTTCTAAAATTCGTCTATTTTTCCGTAAAATATTATTTATGTTACGAACATAATTTACAGAGTCGCTGTTTAATTTGTTATTATAGCTATTGCGACATAGGTCGGAACAAAATTTTTTATCTGCTCTCCCTTTTATTATTTCACCACATTCCGGACATTCTTTATTCATTCGTTTATTTTTTTAGTCTTTTTTTATTTAATTTAAAAAATAGTTAAATTGATTCTAAAAATCAACCTGAGTAAGTGTTTGGTGCCGCTAATGTACAATTTATTATCCAATTACAAACGATTACAAATAACTATATCCGTATATAAACAGTTAGTAACCGAATCAAAAAAGCAAAACTCCACACCTTTGCATCGTCAAAAAACAACAAACCGTTTACTGACAAAAATATAAATCAATATTAATTATTTAAAAACAAAAAACAACATGAACACATTACGCAACAAAGTACAATTGATCGGTAACTTAGGTATGAACCCGGAAATTAAAACAGTAGATGGCGGCAAAAAATTAGCTAAAATGAGCATCGCTACAAACGAGTCGTATAAAAATGCGAAAGGCGAATTGGTAAAAGAAACGCAATGGCACAATTTAATTGCCTGGGGTAAAACGGCCGACATCATTGAAAAGTATTTGGAGAAAGGTAGCGAAGTTGCTATTGAAGGTAAATTAATAAACCGCAATTATACCGATAAAGATGGTGCTAAACGTTACATCAC
>CANCPZ010000197.1 GCA_947380175.1 Bacteroidota bacterium
AACATTTATAGTTTCTTGACCTATATATTTTACATTTTGATTTACAAAACCTGTAAAACTAAAAGTCAAAGTAGCATTTTTATCTACTTTACCAATAATAAACTTCCCATCAAGATCTGTCATAGCACCATTTTTTTTTCCACTAACCGTAATTGTAGAACCGGGTAAAGGTAAACCGTCTTCAGATGAGGTTACTACTCCTTTCACAAGACCATTTTGTGCCGAAAGTGAAAAAAAGGAACCCATTAGGATTAAATACAGAATTATTTTTTGTTTCATAATTTGGTTAAAATTTTAGTTGATTAATTATTAAGTTTTCAATTTTAAAATTGGAATTTTCCTTAGTGACTGAAAATTTTTCCATTGGTTTTTCTGGGAAAAATATTTCAGTCATAACTGTTTTGCCATTATTATAAAACACTTCAATGGAGGTTTTATCAACAATAACTCTAACATCTACTTTATCAAAATCGACAGAGAAGGGAGCTTTAGTTATTTGATTTGAAAAATTGTCTGAAAAGGATACAATACCAGAATTTTTCCTATCTATAAAAAAGTATTTTTCTTTCTTGTTAATTCCAAAACGTATGGAATTATTAAATTTATTGGAAAATGAAAAGGTATAGTTATCTTTCTTTAAATCTTTCATTGTAAAGTGGATGTCTAACCTTGACAAATCGACCATTGATTTATCTATTATAATGGTTTCTTTTTTAATTTTTAGAACATCCTTTTTTATCGTTTTCGAAATATAATTTTTTAATTCCTTTACTGGTTCAGAAGATAATTTATATTGTTTATCTTCCTTTAAAAGTTTCAATTCTCTTGCAATCGTCATACTACTTCTCCATTTATCCGTTGGAACTTTCTGAGCATAATCCCAATTTGACATCCAACCAATAAAAAGTTTCCTGCCATCTACTTCTGATATGTTCGAAAAGGTAACTCCAGCATAATTATCCCTACCGTAATCTAACCATAGCGATTTCTCTTGTTTTAAATCTTGTAAAAATGATTCGTCTAAAGTGAATTTTTTACCATCAAAATCTCCAACAAAATACTGAGTTGCTGACCCTCCGTTTGGACCACCTGGATTGATACTTTGTAACAAAACCCATTTGTAATCATCGGAACCTTCCACAATCATAGGAAAAAAATCAGGACATTCCCAAACACCACCGTGGGCTCCTATTCCTCTTCCAAATTCAGATTGTTTTTCCCAATCCTTCAAATTTTTTGAAATATAAAAATGAACTTTGTCTCCTGCTGCAAGTACCAACAACCATTGTTGATGAATGGCATCCCAAGTAATTTTAGGATCCCTAAAATCTTTAATATTTGGATTTTTTATTACTGGGTTTTGCTCATATTTAGTCCATGTTAAACCTTCATTTAAAGAATAAGCTATACCTTGTGATTGGTAATTTATTTCGCCTGCCTTTTCTCTTACCATATCATGATAAGTAAACATTGCAACAATAGGTGGATTTTCCAATGTACCAAATCCAGAAGTGTTTTTTTCATCCACAACGGCACTTCCAGAAAAAATATAGCCTTTTTCATCAGGATAAAGGGCTATTGGTTTCTCAGTCCATGTTATCATATCTGTACTAATAGCGTGCCCCCAATGCATAGGTCCCCATACATTTGAATCTGGGTAATATTGAAAATAGAGATGGTAATATCCATTTTTATAAAACATACCATTAGGGTCGTTCATCCATCCTTTTTTAGGACTAAAATGAAAATTTGATCTGTATAAATCGTCTTCTGTATATGCTTTTGTATCTAACATATGAATTTCTTTGCAGGAGTATAGACTAGCAAATAAAAATACATTAATAATTAATACTAGCCGTTTAATATTTCTTATTTGAATCATAATTTTATTTAATTAATTTTTTACTTAATTCCTCAAGAGAAACCCCTTTAGTTTCAGGCATCATAAAAGCAACAAAAACGAGTTGAAAAACCATCATAATTGCAAAAAATAGAAATACGACCCCAGGACCAATTGTAGAGAATAAAAAGGGTATGAGCGAAGGAATTATTGCTGCTAAAACCCAATGTGTAGTACTTCCAAAGGATTGACCTGAGGCTCTAAGGTGATTTGGAAAGATTTCTGAAATAAAAACCCATATAACAGCACCTTGACCTATGGCATGGGAAGCAACAAATAAAAATAAGAAAATAGGAACTGCAATTCCTTGCCATTTCAAAAAGAATGCAAGTGCCACAAGACTGAGTGAAATAATATATCCTACCGAACCAATATACATTAAAACTTTTCTGCCTAATCTATCAATTAGAAAAACACCAATTAAAGTGAAAACTAAATTAATGGCTCCAATTCCTATACTGCTTAATAATGCGGTACTTTCTCCTAATCCAGCTTCTTGAAAAATTCTAGGCGAATAATATAAAAAAGCATTTATACCTGACAATTGATTAAAAAAGGCAATAAAGAAAGCCAATAATAATGGGGTGCGATATTTTTTTAAAAAGATAGTGTCTCTAGAATCAATGGCATTTTTATTATCAAGGGTAATCTCTGACATCATTTTTTCATAATCTACCTCTTGTCCCATTAATTTTAAAACTTTCTGAGCATCAGAATTTCTAGATTTAGACAATAACCATCTTGGACTTTCAGGGATACTGAAAACAAACAACGTATAAATTACCGAAGGAATCGCTTGTACTCCCATCATCCATCTCCAGGAATTTTCACCAAAGTCACTTAATAAATAATTGGAAAGAAACGCAAGTAAAATTCCCAAGACAATATTAAACTGATAAAAAGCTACTAGTTTACCTCTATCTCTTGCAGGCGAAATTTCAGAGATGTATGCTGGTGCTGCAATAGTGGATGCACCTACTCCAAGTCCTCCTAAAAATCTAAAAGCAGCGAATACAAATGGGTTGTTAGCAAATGCAGAACCGATTGCTGAGAAGAAAAATAAAATTCCTATAAATAACAATGTTTTTTTTCTTCCTATTTTGTTGGTTGGTATTCCTCCAAATAATGCTCCAATAACGGTTCCCCACAATGCCATACCCATGACGACTGTTCCATGAAAAGCATCGGATGAATTCCAAAGTAATTGCAACTTTTTATCGGCGCCAGATATCACTACTGTATCAAAACCAAAAAGAAAACCGGCTAGTGAAGCAATTAAAGACCAAATAACTATTTTTTTCATTGTATTAAAAATTTAGATTGAATTGCTAAAATAATCGCAAAATAATAAACCTTATTTTAATGATGTTACAATTTAATTTAATGATGAAATACAATCACGAATAAAATCGTAAATATTTGTATTTGAATAAATTAACATCATAAACAAATAGAAGATTACTTCGATATAGTTTGACTATGTTACACTTGTTGTAATTATGTTACTCCAGTTTAAAAAAAATTAAAAAATCAATAATTAAAAAATTCTACTTGACACATTTTATTCGCTGATAAATTTTAAACTTATTATTTAATTCAAACTGCTAGTTAATAAAGTTGTTTAATTGGAGTCCAAAGACAAATAGTGATAGCTTTATTAGAAAGCCTTACAATTAAATGTGTGTATTGTTCTTGAAAACCTTTTCTTGATGTCATATATTGTTGTTTCTACTCTATTTCTCATTTTTAGTTTTATTATTTTTTGTTTCGATGTATAAATTCTCTTAGCGTTTGACTTGCGTTGAATATTTAATATGATGCATTTTCACTCCAAAACAATTCTTCTAACCCATAATCTTTATTGGCACTGTAGCCATATAATGAGGCTTCCGCAAGTAACTTGTCAATCATTTTCCCTAATGTTTTTGCACCCCAAGTTTTAACTGGCGTAAAATGGAGAAGCTATTAAAATTTAATCTTTTGTGGTGAGTAATTGTACCTTAACCCCATAAAAAAATAATTTAGCATACTAGCGCGGTATAATCTCACCATTTTTTTTCTAAGAATCTTGCAGTTTGCAATGCGCATATTATTTCATCCCAACTGTAAAAGAATTTATGATATAGTGTAATTCACAAATAGGTCTAGATATGCGAATAAAACATGTATTATTATCAAAAACCTTCTCTTCTTAGATTCTGTCAACACTTCTCACGCCTAAGCAAAACCTGATTTTCTTCAAATAATGTTTCGGCCCTCTTATGTTGGAGCACTATTTAGCTATTCTTTTACTCCCAATTAATATTTCCCACATAGAAAGTGAACTCTTATAAACATACATTTATTTATATTTACCAAATAATTAAGGAGGATAATGCAATTCATTGCATTATCCTCCTTAAAGTATTAAACCTATATAAACTTAATTAAAAATTATTTTTTAATTATTTTGCAGCG
>CANCPZ010000198.1 GCA_947380175.1 Bacteroidota bacterium
ACATTGCAAATAGAAACAATCTAGAAGACCTTATTTTTAAAGGTACTGGACCCGTTAGTTTCAATGTAGATAGTGAAATTTTATTACCAGGAGTTGCCTTAAAATTATTAAACTGGGGATTTGCCGTAACGACAGCAGGACATATAAAAACAAGCGTAGCGGATGTTGATCCTACTATGGGAGACGCATTTATAAATGGAGCACTCAATTCTGTTACAAGCGGAACAACAACAATCTCAAATACTAACAACCAACGTATCAATGCTGCAACTTGGGGTGAACTTGGATTCTCTGCTTCCCATAAAATTTTCGAGAATGAAAGAAATAAAATTAGCGGCGGGGTGAATTTGAAGTTGTTGTTCCCAGGATCCTATGCTAATATTGGGGCTAGTAATTTTCAAGGAACATTTACTACAAACACGACTGATCCTTTCAGTCCTGACTTTGGAAAAATAAATCTTACCAAAGCAATTGGAAACTTAAATATTGCCTATACAGGAGGATTAGCCGATAGTTTTTCAAACACAAGTGATTATACTAAAGCGCTTTTTGGAAATTTAAACGGAATGGCTGTAGATTTGGGAGTGAACTATCAACTAAAAGGGGATGGTAAATCCTATAAATTAAAAATTGGGGCTGCCATAAAAAACATTGGAAGGATGACTTTTAAAGGGGATAACAATTATTCTAAAAATTATGAATTAAAAATAGATGATACTCCGTTAGATTTAAAAGGTTTTGAAAATGTCTCAGGCGTTAAAGAAATAGAAGCGGCTTTTGGTAGCTATTTACATAGTACGGAAACCAAAAAACAGTTCGAAGTAAAACTACCTACCGTTTTAAACTTATATGCAGACGTTAAGGTGATTTCAAGATTGAATGTTACTTTATTGTTGCAGCAAAAAATGAATTCTGACAGTGCAAACGACCAAATTAATTCACAAAATATTTTCTCTGTTACTCCAAGAGTTTCTCTAGGTTTTTTTGAAGCTTATATGCCAATTGGAGTTAATGAAATATCAGGAACAACCGCTGGTTTAGGATTTAGACTGGGAGGCTTTTTCCTTGGTTCCAACTCCATTTTAACGGCAATTACAAATAATTGTAAACAAGCTGATTTTTACACCGGATTTAGATTTGGTTTTTTATAATATAAAGATCTTTTCTCTAAAAAAAAACAATACAAAACTCTCGATACTCAGAACTTTTAAAGTGCTCTGTATCGAGTTTTTTTAATGGTGCTTGAATCAATTTAAAAAACAAAACTTAGTTATTTATGAATTACAAAACCGATACCAACTTCAGAAAAGAAAAACTAATCAAATTGTTGAATATCGTTAATATTTATGAAAACGAAATAATTCAGGCTTTATATGATGATTTCAAAAAGCCTGCTTTTGAAGCAGTGTTGACCGAAACCAGTTATGTAATCTCGGAATTAAAGGACACAATTAAGAACCTAAAAAAATGGGCAAAACCCAAAAAAGTATTCCCCTCTATCCTGAATTTTCCTTCAACTGATTATATTTACAAGGAACCTTATGGAAAAGTTTTAATCATTGCTCCTTGGAATTACCCATTTCAACTCGCTTTATGCCCTTTAATTTCAGCCGTTTCAGCAGGAAATCAAGTCGTACTTAAACCATCAGAACTCACTCCGAAAACATCTAAAATTATTGCTAAAATAATCGATGCTGTTTTCGATAAAAGCCATGTTGAAGTCATTGAAGGTGGTATTGAAGTAGCTCAAAAATTACTTGCTCAACGTTGGGATTATATCTTTTTTACAGGAAGTGTTGCTGTGGGTAAAATTGTGGCAAAAGCGGCAGCAGAAAATCTTACTCCGGTAACACTGGAACTTGGTGGGAAAAACCCTTGTATTATAGATAAAACTGCCAACCTAAAATTAGCTGCCAAAAGAATTGTTTGGGGCAAATTCATAAATGCAGGACAAACCTGCATAGCGCCTGATTATATCTTAATTCAAAAAGACGTAAAATCTCTTTTTATATCTTATTTAAAAGAGGAGATTACGAAAGCTTATGGCAGCAATCCTTCTCTATCTCCCGATTACGCTAGAATAATTAATACAAAAAACTGGCAACGATTAGTCAATATGATGGAACATGAAAAAGTAATTTTTGGCGGTCAAACTGTTATCGAAAATTATTACATAGCTCCTACTCTAATCGAAGATAGTTCATTAGATAGTTTAGTTATGTGTGAGGAAATATTTGGGCCTATTTTACCCATTTTGACTTATGAAATTGATGCGGAAATTGATGCAATACTTTCAAGATTTGAGAAACCATTAGCTTTATATGTTTTTACTAAAAATCATACTTTTTCGAAAAATATAATTCAGAAATATTCTTTTGGTGGTGGCTGTATTAATGACACTTTAGTTCATTTCTCTAATAAAAGACTGCCTTTTGGAGGTGTGGGTCATAGCGGGATTGGCGCTTACCATGGCAGTCTAAGTTTTGATCTGTTTTCGCATAAAAAAAGCATTGTAAAAAAAGCAAATTGGTTGGATTTACAAATACGATACGCACCCTACAAAAACAAATTGACAACCATTAAAAAAATATTAAAATGGCTTTAACCAATGAAAAAATAGTAAGTGACGCCATAAATTACCGGCGCTCTGTTCGAATATTCAAAAACGACCCAATTGAAGATGAAAAAGTAAAAGAATGCATTCACTTAGCAACTTTAGCACCTACAAGCAGTAACATGCAACTTTGGGAGTTTTATCATGTTGTTTCTCCTACTATTTTAGATCAAATTACTACTGCTAGTTTTAACCAAAATGCAGCCAAAACAGCACAACAAATCGTTGTAGTTGTGGTTAGAAAAGATTTGTGGAGAAAAAGAATGCAATCTAATATTGATTTTTTAAAATCAATATATGGAAATAAACCAAAATCAGATTATTCGAAAAGAGAAACATTTGCAATGAATTATTATAAAAAAATCATACCAAGCATCTATTTCGACTTTTTAGGAATCTTAGGAATTATAAAATTTATTGCATTTCAATTCATCGGAATTTTTAGACCCATTTATAGACAAGCTCGACAAAGCGACATGCGTGTCGTTGCTCATAAAAGCGCCGGTCTTGCTGCACAAAATTTTATGATAAGTATGGCTGCTATAAACTACGACACCTGTCCTATGGAAGGGTTTGATTCATTAAGAATAAAAAAAATATTACATTTACCATCTTCATCAGAAATAAACATGCTAATTGGATGCGGTATTCGGGAAGAAAAGGGTGTTTATGGCGAACGTTTTAGAATCCCTTTTGAAGAAGTTTATTTTAAACTATAATATTATTACATTCAAAAAAATCATACTATGGAATCGATACAAAACAAAATAGCAGAAATAAAAACTAATGGATATAATCTTAATTTTGGAGATGTATTGGACCATGCTTTTGAAAATTATAAAAAAATAGCCCTATATGCCGGCTTAATACTTCTTGTTTTTACTGTTTTATTTGGTTTTGTTCTTGTTGCAGTAGCAGTTTCATTTTTGGATATGGAAACAATAACGGAGGGTTTAAAACAAGAAAGTTTGAATTCAGAAAATCTTCCAACGGATTTTGTGTTAATTTATACCTTAATTATAGTACTATTTACTTGTATAATAAGTCCATTTCAAGCTGGATTTCTTAAAATGGCAGATTGTGGAGAAAAAGGAGAAGAATTTCATGTTTCTACAATTTTCGAATATTATAAAGCGCCTTATTTTATACAAATTATCCTTTCAACATTTGTGGTTACGTTAATTGGTTCGGGCCTTTCCATTTTACTTGACAATATAGGTATTAAGTTCGTTGGCTCATTGATTGCTGTTACATTATCCTTTCTTACGTTTTTGTCGATTCCGCTAATTGTTTTTGGCAATTTTAAAGCTGTTGATTCCCTTAAATCAAGCATTCTAATTGTTTTAAAACAGCCCTTAGCCCTAATGGGACTATTAATTGTAGCGGGCATTGCCTCTATGGTTGGTTTTATTGGATGTTTTATTGGAGTATTTTTCACAATTCCATTTATCTACTCCATGAATTATGCTATTTATTCTGCAATTATTGGTTTTGACTCAAAAAGTGAAATAGAGTAAATAGATCTCTCCCATAAAACTAATTTGTACTTCATTTAAAAATAGTAATTTCTACTTCTTCGTTTTTTTGATTTTAATTATCAAAAAAATAGCCTTTTTCATCTTATTAGCGCACCTATTTAAATGTTATTATTGTACTGAATATCAGTAATTTAATTTTAAAAAACGTTGTCTTATTTAATAAATAATCAAAAAAATTAAGAGTCTTAATTGAATAT
>CANCPZ010000199.1 GCA_947380175.1 Bacteroidota bacterium
TGTTCCTGTACCAAGAGTAACAACTGCTTTCCCCTCAAATGTCCAAATCTTTGTTGTTTCATCTTGGCTCCATCTTTCAATAGAATCTCCAACAGCAATAGGGTTACCAAGAGCATTTAATGAAGTGGCAGCCAAACCTTGAGTTACCATAATTTGTTGACCTGGAGCAAGTGTTTTAACTGTTTTACCAGAAGTTATCCCTTTCATCTCAACAGAAACCAAACTACTTAATTTTAAAGATCCATTCGAATTAGTTAATGAAGCAGCAACCATTGCTAAAGAAGCATCTTCGGTACCACTAAAGTGACCAAATGTTGTACCCACAGGATCTGAAATCCGTTGGGTATGAGCTGCATCAGAGTAAAAATCTGTTCCTGCTGGAATATCCATTTTTGCAGTTGATTGATCACCCGATGCTGGTGCAGGAGCAGCAACAGTTGCTAAAGCTGTTGTACCATTTGCATTATTACCAATTGTTGGTGCTACAACAACAGAAACACCAGCAGTTGTATTCGCTTCCGTAATTTTTATCATTCTAATAATTGCACCTACAGAACCGGAAGCTTTAATAGAAACAACTTCTGTTGTTGTAAGATATCCTGGACAAGATGCCGTAATTGTAAAATCAACAGGATTAACATCCGTTGGTATTACACCTTCTTTTGTTGCCATTGCTGCAAAACCTTGAACAGCTTTAAAATTTGTCCCTGCAGATATATCAACAATCTGAGCAGCATCAACACCACCAATTGCAAGCGTAACAACATCAGATGTTCCAAAACCAATGTTAGTTCCTGTTTGAGCATCCTCAATCTTAACCCCAATAGTAGCTTCAGTAAAGTTTAGGTTGGTAATTAATTCAACATCCGTCAATGGATCTTTACAAGAATAAATAGTAACACAAGTAGCAGCAATAAATGCGCTTGCTAATGCGGTTGATAAAAATATTTTTTTACTTTTCATGTTTTATTTTTATTAATGAATGATTTTAAGGTGAAGTATATTTTTTAGCGTAACTTATTTAATAGCGTAGTTTACCTGTAACGTAAATACAGGATACCATGAATCGCCTTTTAGGTTTCTTTCAACAATTGCTACTTGATCCGAAGTTGGTGCAATCATACCTGTTCCACTCCAAGTAGCTTTTGGGTTGCCAAAATAATAAGTACCTACCTCTAACGCAACACCTAAACGATGAATATTGGTTGGAACCGGATTACCAATTACTACTGCTAAATAAGGAGCCACTTTGTTTACTTTAATATCCATAGTTAAGGTGCCCATATCTTTCACAACACTTCCAGACTTATAAGTGAACGTTTGATCCAAAGTGCCTTTTAAAAAATTATAAACAATACCACCGGTAAAGTTAATAATGTGAGCCTTTTTAATTGGATGCCAATCAACCAATGCGCCAATAAATCCAGAAGTACCTGTCATATCATTCACAAAATACAATCCTTGTTTTGAAGAGTTTTGCTTTAAATGATTGATGGACATTTTACTGAACTCAACTCGAGCATTAAAATTATCATGAAAAGCATACGAAAATTGTAAACCAGGACCAGATGTACCTAAATTTACACCGGCGGACATACCGCCTTTTCTGGATACACCGGCAGGAGCAGAAGCTGGAGTAGCCTGCGAAACGGGTGTGTCTTGTGCATACTCTAATACTGGAGCTCCTAATAAAACTATTACAAGAAACGCCTTTTTAAATAATGTAGTAATTTGCATTTTGTTTTTTTGTTTTTGTTAATTTAAGTTAAAAAATACTTTTTGTTATGATTTTAATCATTGCAAATATAAATACTTTGTCTGATAAAAAGCATAAAAACATTTTCATTAACACAAACTTAATATGATTATCAGTTAGTTAATTTTAATTTTTTACGTTTTAAAAAATTAAGCCCCCCCCTAAAATAATTTATATTGTAAGTTTGTTGACACTATTTTTTTGCCAATATACAGAAGGAGTAACAAGGGGGCAATCTTTTATTTACTAATATGATGGGTGGTTAGGTGCGAACCAAAGAGAATAATATCAACCAATGCAAAGGGTGCCTAAGCGATTATACGTAAAAATATAAATCTCTACCCTAAATAAAAATATACCTGCACAAAATATTTTACAGGATTATTAACCAATCTAAAAAAAATAACTATCTTTGCACTCCTCTAAAAAGGAAAAATTAATAACAATACTATAAAAACACTATACAATGAGCGCTTTATTAGATTACGCAAAACAACAATTATCAGTTTTAGCTACTCACCCAAAATTTAAGGCTGGAGATACAGTAACTGTACATTATAAAATTAAAGAAGGCGAAAAAGAACGCGTTCAACAATACCAAGGTGTTGTAATACAACGTAAAGGTGCCGGAAATACTGAAACATTTACTGTTCGTAAAATGAGTAACTCTGTTGGTGTTGAGCGTGTATTCCCTGTTCACTCACCTTATATAGATAAAGTAGAAGTAAACAAAGTTGGTGTTGTACGTAGAGCACGTATTTACTACATACGCGAGCTTACAGGAAAAGCAGCTCGTATTGCTGAAAAAAAACAATAGTTCACCTAAAATAATAAAAAACCCTTTTCGCAATGCGGAAGGGGTTTTTTATTTAACATCACCCCAACAAACTATCAAAAGATTAGGCGATTATAAACAATAAGAAAAGCAATGACAATAAAAGAAGAAATAGAAAGACGAAGAAGCTTTGGCATTATTGCACATCCCGATGCTGGAAAAACAACACTTACCGAAAAATTACTTTTGTTTGGTGGCGCTATTCAAACTGCAGGCGCTGTTAAATCAAACAAAATTAAAAAGCATACCACTTCCGATTTTATGGAAATTGAACGGCAGCGTGGTATATCAGTAGCTACATCGGTAATGGGTTTTGAATATAAAGGAATAAAAATAAACTTATTGGATACTCCTGGTCACGAGGATTTTGCCGAAGATACATACAGAACATTAACTGCTGTAGATAGTGTTGTTATGCTTATAGATGCTGCAAAAGGGGTAGAACCACAAACACGGAAACTATTAGAGGTTTGTAGAATGCGCAGCACTCCAGTAATTGTATTTATCAATAAAATGGACCGCGAAGGGAAAGACCCTTTTGATTTATTAGAAGAAATTGAAAAAGAATTACGAATTGATCTTCGCCCATTAAGTTGGCCCATTAGTATGGGAAAAACTTTTAAAGGGGTTTATAATTTATATGAAAAAAGCTTAACAGTTTTTAATCCAGGTGAAAAACAAACACTCGAAAACTCTATTGAAATAAAAGATCTAAAAGATGGCACGTTGGATAAATTAATTGGAGCAGATTATGCCAACACACTTCGAGGTGATGTTGATTTATTGGAGGCTGGATACCCGAAATTTGATATTGAAGAATATAAAGAAGCTATGGTATCACCAGTATTTTTTGGTAGTGCTGTAAATAATTTTGGCGTACGCGAATTATTAGACAGCTTTATTCAAATAGCTCCTTCACCCAAAGGACGAACAACTGATAAAAAAGACATTGCTCCAGAAGATAAAAACTTTAGCGGTTTTGTTTTTAAAATACACGCTAACCTTGACCCAAAACACCGGGATAGAATTGCATTTTTAAGAATTGTATCGGGAAAATTTGAGCGCAACAAAAACTATTATCATGTGCGCGAAAACAGAAATATGAAATTTTCGAACCCTACGGCATTTATGGCCCAAGAAAAAAGTATTGTTGATGAAGCTTTTCCAGGCGATATTATTGGATTGTACGACTCGAGCAATTTTAAAATTGGTGATACGTTAACTGAAGGTGAGAAAATGAACTTTAAAGGAATTCCTCAGTTTTCGCCCGAATTATTTAAATATGTTGTAAATTCAGATCCATTAAAAACAAAACAATTAAACAAAGGACTTGAACAATTGACTGACGAAGGTGTTGCTCAACTTTTTACAAAAAAAACAGATAACCGAAAAGTATTAGGAACTGTTGGTGCCTTGCAATTTGAAGTAATTCAACACCGTTTAAAAAGTGAATATTCAGCCTCCTGTAATTTTGAACATATATCCTTGTTTAAAGCCTGCTGGATAAGTTGCAAGGATGCTAAAAAATTAGAATCCTTTATTTTTGAAAAAGCTCATCACATGGCTACTGATAAAGAAAACAGACCTGTATTTTTAGCTGAATCGGCATGGGCTTTGCAAATGGCTCAAGAGAAAAATCCTGATATAAAATTCCACTTTATATCAGAGTTTATAGAAAATTAGATTTGAAAATTGTTTTTTTATTTA
>CANCPZ010000200.1 GCA_947380175.1 Bacteroidota bacterium
AAAATAAATGTTTTCTCATTTAACTTGCTGTAAAAACCGCCTAATCGAAATGTATAAACATTGTAATTCAAGCTAATACCGCAATCTCCTCCTGAATAAACCCATACTTTTTTATTGGCAGTATTTCCTTTATTTATAAAATCATAAAGCCATTTACTTTTATTATTTTCAAAAAAATAAGCTATATCAACAGGAACAATAACAATATCTGCTTCCTTAACACTATTAACTATTTGATATAATTTTAATAAACTAATAGTCTTGATATAACACAAATCGAATAATAACGGGAAGATTATTTTCCTGTACTCTGGGGAGAGGTATGTCTGGTCCGTATATATTTTAATCATTTTTATCCAGTTGATTAGCCCAATACAAACTCACTTTCCATTTTTTTTGAAATGAAAACAAAAATTGAAATAAATTTAGCAACCCATTATTAATAAGCAATTTTATAAATAAAACCGTTTTATAGCCTCTAATTTGTTCTTTGCAATCATATTTTTGCTTTACATACATTATAGTTGGAGAGGGTTTTGGCTGTATTCTTTCCTTCTCCCATGGTAAAACAATTTTAGTTCTGAAACCTCCAATTGGAGCTTTTAGATGCAAAATACTTGGTTTTGGAAAATAAATTACATCCACCCCATAATTCCGTAATTGCAATCCGAAATCGGTATCTTCTCCATATCCAAATTCTAAACATTTATTAAACGATATTTTTTTAGAATCTATTTTTTTTACAATACTACATCCAGATCCAAAAATTGTTGTTTGGGAAATTGTTGTACAATAATTTTTTTTTTCTTTTAAAAGACAATTAAATATTGCTGCTTTACTACCAAAGATATCTATATTCTCTATAGCCTGTTTAATAAAATCAACCTCGATTCGAATATCATCATCCGCCAAAAACACCCATCTACTTACAACTTTACCTAGGGCAATATTTCTTGCATTACAGGCTCCCGCTTGATGAGTAAAAGTGTGTTTTATAATAAACGGCCATTTTTCCGTAGTCAAATAATCTAATTCCGATTCGCTATTTGGTGATGGGTTTTGTTCTATTATAATAACATTTTTTGGCAGATGATTTTGGTTACGTAAATCACATAATACATCATACAAATATTTTTTTCGACCAATGGTAGGAATAATTACATCAATAGTTTTATCTATTGTGTTTTTTAAATTAGATTGAACATGAATAGAATTTAAGTTCAGATTATTATTTTTTCGAGTTTTATAAAATAATGAAAAGACAAAGGGAAGAAGTGGAAATTGGTTCTCGAATAGTATTAAATTCAAAAATAGTAATACTTGCCAGCGTTTTTTATAATGTTGTTTTACAAACTTGAATAATGTATAAATTGTTGTTTCTTTATAAACAACTACGCCTCCATATGCGCTTAATAATTTTGGTTCTGAATAACAGAATAAGCCCAAAGGCATGCAAACTTTAGCAACAGAATTAAGATAATAATCAAAATTCGCATCCATTTTAATTTTGTCCTTAATTTGAAGAAGTAAGGAAGCATGAACTACCCCAACAATACTGCTCATTTGCCAAGTGGGATAGGAAACTTTTTTATTTATTTTGATAAAAGGAGATTCCTCTACATATCCTATTTTTCTACCCAGAAAATCCATTTCTCCAGGGCAATACGAAAGCATCATTTTGTTATGATGAAAAATAGCTTCAATCTCTTTTAAATTTAGATAGTCTTGCAATTCTTCATTGCACCAGACTATTTTTGATTGTGGAAACCAAACCGCTAATTTATATAATCCTTCAGAAATTAATCCTTTATAATCAAACGACAATAGACTATTATCGTTTGAAACCACTTTAGAAATCCGATTATTTATATGATAGACTACTATCAAATTTTATTCTATTAATGATTTATAAAAATGAATGTTTTCATCAACAATCTTTTCAATATCAAAAAAGGTTTCCACTCTTTGTCGTGCGTTTTCTCCGATTTGTTTTGCTAATTGATTATCCCCTAAAATCAAATTGATTTTATCCACATATTCAACATGATTTTTAGGATGAACTAAGAAACCACTTTTACCATCAATAATTAATTCCTTTGCCCAACCTATATTGCTATTTACCACTGGTTTTTGCATTGCCATCGATTCAATGGTTACCATTCCAAGAGTTTCTGCAAAAGTAGGAAACACACAAATATTAGCATTTTTTATATAATCTTGAACTTCTTCATACGGAATTTTACCTAAATAGCTTACTTGTTTTCGATCTTTTTCCTGAAATTGTTCTTTTAAAAGTTGCCAAGTAGATTCGGATTGTGTTGCAATATCATATGAATCACCTCCAATCAAGACCAATCTCGCTTCAGGATGTTGCGGTGTAACCAAATTGAAAATTTCGGGTAATTCAAAAACTCCTTTTTTTCGGATAATGGTTCCAATATATAAAATCAATCCTTTTTTATAAATTCCAGGATCTGAATTTTCGAATTTATCGAGTTCCAATCCATAATGAATCGTTTTTATCGTTTTATTTTTTATTCCAAATAGTTTTTGTGAAACCGCTCCAGCAAATGTTGTGGGAGCAATAAAGGCTTTCGCATTTTGAATAGCTAATTTCTCAAACCAAAAATTCTTACCTTTCTGGTGACGATTTTCGAGATGACAAAAATAAGTGTCGCTACCATGAAAACGAATCACAAGCGGAATTCTAAATTTCATAAAAGCAGTAATACCTGTCCAGTCCGGCGCTTCTAAAATATCAATATTTTGTTCCTTGATGATTCTATTACAATAATTTTGAATGTACTTTCTATACCAAAACCATTTGGCAAAAAGATACTTTTTATCTTTTATAAGATAAATAATTACTCCTTCATCTTCAATGATAATTGATTCCTTTTGACCATAAACGATTACTGTTACCGCACATTTTTTCTTCACCAAAGCAACTGCTAAGTTTTTGATACTAGTTCCAATTCCTGCAGCATACTCTATTTTTGGATCGGGATATTCAGGAGTTAAGAAAGCTATTTGCATTGTCGAACTAATTTATCAATATCACCCCAAATTAACTTTGAAGCTTCAGTAGGATTATCTCCCACAATGGTTTCAAACCATTTTTTCCCTTCGATAACACTTGAAATATCTCCATCAAGGATTGTTTTTATTGTTACCGTCAGACTGTTTTTATCAAAAGACCATAAAGCAGCATTTTTAGATGGCATAGAACGAAAATGGATGTATTTATAATTTTGACCAATATTTCTTATTCTTTTTTTTAATTGGGGTTGTTCATAATCAAAAAACAAGCACGATTTATTATGAGCGACAAAATCAAATACCATTGAAGAAGCAATATTAACAACAAACTCCGTATGCTCACAAACATTGGCTTGCATAATAAAATCCTCTTTGGTTGGTATAATCTCATTCCAATTAGTCCCGATTGGTCTCCAAATAGGATTAACAACTGCAATTACATCCTTATAATTATGAAGGACCTCATTGTATCTATCGGTAAAGTCAACGGGACATTTTCGATATAATACACCCAAATTATACCCTTGATTATTCAATTTTATTACTGATTTTGCTAAATCTTCAAGATAATATTGATCTAATGGAGAAGTTACAATATCATCTCCAGAATAACAGATGTATCGTTTTTGTATATCCAAGTTATTCTCTTCAAAAAATGTAGTTCTATTTTTTAAAATACTTTTATCAAAATGACTTTCAAACTGTGGCGTTCCAGTAACAAAGGTCTTTTCTGGATTAACATAAGGACAATATAGGAGCAACTCCCGTTTCATGTGGTCGCTCCAAACAAAATAATAATCGGTTTCGACAACAGTGGTAGCTTTAGGCAAATTATCCCAAGAAAAAATAAAAGTTGCGGTTGGAATTCCCAAATCCTGGGCTGCCAAAAGTGGAGCAATAGCTTGAGAAGGTCGTTGATTCGTACAAAAAACAAAATCTGGTTTATGTGCTATTAATTGCGCTTTGCAATACTCATATTTAGAATTTCTTCTTTCAATTTTTTTAATTTTATTTCTAACGAATAACAATCCTTTTTCATTAGAACCGAAAAACACCAATAAATCTACGAAAACACTTTTGAAAGCATTATTGAAACCCTTATAGGAATGAGGAAAATTATAAGTATTATAAATTGTTTCCTTAAACTTTTTATCAAAAATATTGAGTTCAATTCTTTTTCTAGCTCTTGTAAATACCGAAGTTAATTGATGAAGTTTGTGATTTTCTATTTTCACTTCTTCAAAATTGAATTGT
>CANCPZ010000201.1 GCA_947380175.1 Bacteroidota bacterium
TAGGTAACTAGTACGCTTTGTAATAAAATGATTTTTTATAATTAGGAGTTTTAACTAACTTGCGCCAAAATGTAAAAAATACTATATAAAAATGGAATTAAAACCTGAAATAGTAGATCGTATAAAATTGCTAGATGAAAAATTTCAAGCAATGGGGCAAGATTTATCATCCTACCTAGATGGCCTATTGTATGCCGATTATTTAACTTATTGGGACTATATCCATCTGGATACTTTATTGAGTTTACAAACTCCAAAAACACAAATACCAGATGAAGAAATTTTTATTATGTATCATCAAATTACAGAGTTGTATTTTAAACTTAGTTTGCATGAATATAATCAGCTTGCAGAAAAAAAAGAGTTAGATGTTACGTTTTTAACCGACCGCATAAACCGCATTAATCGCTATTTCGAAGGTTTAATTACCTCATTTGATATTATGGTGGATGGTATGGATCCGAAACAATTTTTAAAATTCCGCATGAGTTTGTTGCCTGCAAGCGGTTTTCAATCGGGGCAATATAGGATGATAGAAATTTGTTCAACTACTTTTAAAAACCTTGTAGCTAAGGATGTTCGAGAATCTTTTTCGGATGAGGTGAATAATGAACAAATTGAAAAAATGTATGAGCACATTTACTGGAAGGCCGGAGCAACAGAGCTTGCTAGTGGAAAAAAAACATTAACACTTTTACAATTCGAAAATAAATATCAAAAAATATTTATTGAATTAGCACAAAAATTTAAGCACACTAATTTGCTTGCTTTATACAAATCGCTATCAGCAGAGGATCAAAAAAATGAAAAATTAATTTTAGCATTGCGCCAAATGGATGTGAATGTAAATATTAATTGGCCATTATCTCATTACAAATCAGCAGTTCGTTATCTCCAAAAAGACCCGGAAGATATTGCTGCTACAGGAGGCACAAACTGGCAGAAATATTTACCCCCACGTTTTCAAAAACGTATTTTTTATCCCGAATTGTGGAACCAAGAAGAAATTGCGGAATGGGGTAAAAGTTGGGTAAAAAGTGTTGCTTTTGCACAGTAATACAATTCGTCGATTATTCTTAATACCTGCACAATAGCTTATGAATGGAGTATATGGATTTATGTAATGGGGTTAAATTGAGTTCTAATTTAGAGCTAATGCTTTTTTAGTTGCCATTATTTGTTTGTAAACACCATTCCATAAATTAATTCTTTTTTGTAACGATTCAATTGTAGCTTGTTGTGCTTCTATCCAATATTCATCATTATCACCACATAAGTTGGATGTCATTTGTAATGCTAAATGACTATGATGATCGCCATCTATTTCGATATGGCGCTCCAGATAATAATTGAAAATAGAGATATTTTCGGGCGATTTTTCTTTTAGTTCTTTCACAATAGAAAGAAACATTCCGGGAATAAGATTTTCTCGACCAAAAGTGAAAATGGCTGATTGTAAATAATCTTTTTTGCTGTTGATTATTTTAAAAGTGAAATCAACAAACTGTTTAGCTTCTTCTTCAACATTAGCTAAAGAATATGCATTGTCAAAGTTTTTACCTGTTTTTAATTCGCTAATAAACTTTTCGATTTGAGAGGTGTTTGCACCTGCTTGTTTCATCGCATCGAGATACAATTCGAAATGACTTTTTCTGTTACCAAAACTATCTAAATCCGATTCTTCACCCGCAACTATCTCATTTATTAGATAACGTGTTTCGGCTTTTCCAACAGGAAACCAAGGCACGTTAGTACAAGTTAAATTATTTTGTAAGCTTTTTAAAAGTGACATAAAATCCCAAACAGCAAACACATGATATTGCATGAATATTTTTAAATCGTCGATGTCAGTAATCACAGAATACACTTTGTGATTGATAATTTGTTGGCGTAGTGGTTCTATTGTTTTCTGTAACTCGGTAATTCTATGTTCCATGCAATTGTTGTATAATAAAAAACTCCCGCAAATTTACGGGAGTTTTTAAGAATTAACAATTAAAAATATTACCAGCCTAAAATCCAAGCAAACATAAGTGGCGCAACAATAGTGGCATCACTCTCTACAATAAATTTAGGTGTATGAATATCTAATTTACCCCAGGTAATTTTTTCGTTCGGAACAGCTCCTGAATAAGAACCATAACTGGTTGTAGAATCAGAAATTTGGCAAAAATAGCTCCAGAAAGGAACATCATGCATTTCCATATCTTGATACAACATAGGGACAACGCAAATAGGAAAATCTCCAGCAATACCGCCACCTATTTGAAAGAAACCAATTCCTTTTCCTCCCGAATTTTTTGGATACCAATCAGCTAACCAAGCCATATACTCGATACCACTTTTCATGGTTGATGCTTTTATTTCGTTTTTAATTACGTAGGATGTAAAAATATTGCCCATAGTTGAATCTTCCCAACCAGGAACTACCATTGGCAAATTGCGTTCTGCAGCAGCTAACATCCAGGAATCTTTTGGGTCAATTTCATAATATTGTTCCAACTCGCCACTTAATAAAATTTTGAACATATACTCATGTGGAAAAAAGCGTTCTCCTTTATCATCGGCATCTTTCCATATTTTATGGATATGTTTTTGTAATCTACGGAATGCTTCTTCTTCAGGTATACAAGTATCGGTAACACGGTTATAGTGATTTTCTAGTAAATCCCACTCTTCTTGTGGTGATAAATCGCGGTAGTTTGGAACACGCTTGTAGTGAGAGTGTGCAACTAAATTCATGATATCTTCTTCTAAGTTTGCACCGGTGCACGAGATAATATCAATCTTACCTTGACGAATCATTTCGGCCAACGATTTACCCAATTCCGCAGTACTCATTGCACCTGCAAGGGTTACCATCATTTTACCACCTTCCGTTAAATGCAATTCATAACCCTTAGCGGCATCAACCAATGCGGCTGCGTTAAAGTGTTTATAATGTGTTTCAATAAAATTTGAAATAGGTCCTTTGCTCATGATGTTTATTTTTTTAAATTTTTACGAATGCGAAAGTAAGCATAAATCAGGAAATAGAAATTAAGGGATAATTAACTTATTTAATAAAATTCATCACACAGTCAAAAAACTCTTTAGGCTTTTCGGCATGCACCCAATGGCCAGCACCGGCAATAGTTTCGAGCATACTGCGTGGAAAAATTTGTTGAATCAAATTCACATCCTCATCTAAAATATAATTTGATTTTTCGCCTCTGATAAAAAGTGTTGGTGAATCGCAATTAGCATCATCAGTTAGTGCTAAGCCAATATTTTCAATCTGTTGAGCTATTACTTTAAAGTTAAATCGCCAATCTAATTGTCCGTTTTCTTTCCAATAAATATTTTTTAAAAGAAATTGTTTGGTTCCAAAATCGGTAATGTATAATGATAAAATATCCTCTACTTCTCTGCGTGTTTTTACGATATTAAAATCAACAGCATATAAAGCTTGTAATACAGATTGATGATGAGGTTTGTAGTATTTAGGTGCTATATCGACAATTATTAATTTATTCAATAATTCGGAATGTTCAATAGCAAATTGCATGGCAGTTTTACCGCCCATGGAATGTCCTAATAAAACAACCTGTTGTAGATTATTATCGTTTATTAATTCTAATATATCATCGCTCATGGCTTGATAATTCCAAACATCACTATGAGGCGAAAGTCCATGATTACGTTGGTCTACAACATATACTTCTAAATTATTTTCAGCAAATTGGCGAGCAAGCGAGTTCCAATTATCGCTTTGTCCGAATAAACCATGTAGAATTATTAATGGTTGACCATGACCTAATTTTCGGTTAAATAGTTTCATTTTCGAAGTAAAAAAATTGCCTAACCATCAGCTAAAATAAGCTTTTGATTAGGCAATTAAAATAAATATTAAATTTTAATTATTGAAACGCATTTATTCCGGTAACATCCATACCTGTAATTAACAAGTGGATATCATGCGTACCTTCATAAGTTATAACAGACTCTAAATTCATCATGTGACGCATGATTGGGTACTCGCCCGTAATTCCCATTCCACCATGTATCTGACGTGCTTCACGCGCAATTTGTAAAGCCATATTTACATTGTTACGTTTGCTCATTGATATTTGTGCAGGCGTAGCACGATTTTCGTTTTTCAATACACCCAATCTCCAAGTCAACAATTGTGCTTTGGTAATTTCGGTAATCATTTCGGCCAATTTTTTTTGTGTTAACTGAAATCCAGCAATTGGTTTACCAAACTGAATACGCTCTTTAGAGTAACGTAAAGCCGAATCGTAACAATCCAT
>CANCPZ010000202.1 GCA_947380175.1 Bacteroidota bacterium
ATCCTATAAATAAAAATTAAATCAATTGACTTTTGTGCCATTATTTAAAACAATAAATAACCAAAAAAAATGAAAACAGAAAAAAACGCTAACTATACTGATAACATCTTTAATGAACAAGATGATAAAATCATATGGTTATCAGACAACACAATAAAAATTGCAGAAATGTATAGCAAAGAAATAATTCAGTCGATTGAGACATACAATAAAATATTCGACTCTTCATTTCCTTTTGGTAAAATTGATTGGATGCCAATAGGCCCAAATGCAGAAATAATGAAAAAAAACACAGAATTGTTCTTGTATAATTTTAAAAATTTTTCTGAAAAAATGCAGGAACCATTTGGTAGTGCATTTTCAACTTTCATGGGTTTTAATAAAAAAAAAGGATTCACCTAGTTCAACACTTGAGGGAATGATGAGTATTTATGAAAAACAAATTTTGCAAATGATAGATTATAACAAAAAAGTATTTGATAAAATTGAAAATAATTTTAAACTAAATTATTTTGACAATGACAATTTAATTCAAAAGTTGACAAAAAAAATGCAAGAAGATTTTTTAAACTCAAGCAACCTTGTCAATAAATACATCAATTCATATAAAAACAAAACAGATTTTTCGATGGTGGCAAATAAAAAATTAATAGATGAACTAACTGAAGTAATTGAAAATTTAGTAAAAAACAACAAAGATTTTTGGACAAATACAATAGCACATTTTGGAGAGAAAAAAAATGAAGAAAAAATCAAAATGCATGCAAAATAAAAAATATAGTATTTTATAACAAAGCTATAATTAAATAAAATTGATAAAATCATGAAAACGATAAACAAAAAAACAAATTCAAAAGCAGAAACATTAAGAAATTCTATATTAAATAGCACTAAAAATTATAAAGATGCTATTTACGGATTAATTGAATCAAATTCTGAACATTTAAAAACAGCCCTAAATTCAAATAAAGATCTTGTTGATACTATTCAGGAACAATTTAAAAGCAGAGAAGTTGATTTATCACATATAACCAAAGTAAAAAAAGCACTTGGAAAATCTTTAGAAATGGCTGAAGAAACTATTGATGCAGTGATTGATGCATATAACAAACAAGTTTACACTTCAATTGAATTTAACAGCAAATTAATACAGATGATAAAAGACTTAGATGTAGATCGATCCCAACAAAGCGAAAAGCTATTTGATTTTGTAGAAGAAAATCTTGAATGTTCAATTAAATTATCAACCGATGGAATAAAAGATATTTTGGAAGCGTATAATCGAAATACAAATTTTGCATTGAATTTCAATAAAACATTTGGACCTATTCTAAATTCTCAAATAGAGGCTGTACAAAAAGTTCGGAATAACAATATAGACGTTCTAAAACATTGGATTCCAGAATTGACAAAAAATAACGGAGAAGAAGCACGAATTTAAATTTAAGATATAAATTATTTTTATACACTGATTAAATAGAAACAAAAATGAAAAATAATAAAAACGACGATTTTCAAGAATTGATGACAGATGCAACAAAAGCTAGTCAGAAAATAACTCAAAATTATTTTGAAAATCTTAAAGGGTACTTTCACGATGAACGAGATATCGCAAAAACATATTCTGATTTAATTTCCAAGTTAATTGAAAATCCTAACGAAATTGGGAAACTACAAGGTTCTTACTTAGGGTTTATGGCAAAGCAACAAGAATTATGGACACAAATTTTCGAAAACCAAATAGATAAGAAAAAAGAATACAAACCTGTTATATCACCCCAAAAAGGTGACAAACGATTTATGGCAGATGAGTGGAATGAAGCACCTTACTACTTTGATTTTATTAAACAAAACTACTTACTATATTCTAAACTTGCAGGTGAAATAATTGATGGTGTTGAAATTGATGACAAAACCAAAAAGAAATTAAATTTTTACACGCAACATTATATCGATGCTTTATCACCGTCAAATTTTATTGGTACAAATCCTGAAGCTCTAAAATTAGCGAAAGAATCTAATGGGGAGAGTTTGAAAAAAGGAATGAAAAATTTATTCAATGATATTACGAAAGGAAGAATAAGTCAAACAAACGAAGAAGGTTTTATAATAGGAGAAAATATTGCAATGACTCCTGGTGCTGTTGTTTTTGAAAATGAATTAATTCAATTAATTCAATATACACCAACAACTCCTAAAGTAAATGAAATACCATTATTAATAGTTCCACCGTGGATAAACAAATTTTACATTCTAGATTTACAAGAAAAAAATTCTTTAGTGAAATTCATTGTTGATAAGGGCGTATCTGTATTTATTATATCCTGGAGAAACCCAACTCCAGAGATGGGTCACTTTAGCTTCGATGATTATGTTGAAAAGGGTACTCTAAAAGCAATAGAAATATGTCAATCAATTAGCGGAGCAAAAAAAATAAATGCATTAGGTTATTGTATTGGAGGCACTTTACTAGGAGTTTCATCGTCAATTTTAGAAGCTAAATATCTAAAAAATGACAACCCAATTAATACAATTTCTCTACTAGCAACAATGATTGACTTTACAGATGTAGGCCCAATGGGTGATGTAATAGACCAAGCACTTATTAGAAAACTTGAACGAGGCGAATTATTACATGATGGTGTGATGCATGGACATGATATGGAAAGAGCTTTTAATTTAATTCGCGCCAATGATTTAATTTGGAATTATGTAGTAAATAATTATTTAAAGGGACAAGATCCAACAACTTTTGATGTATTATTTTGGACAAATGACAATACCAATTTACCTGCCAATATGTATATCTATTATTTAAGAAATATGGTTTTGGAAAATAAACTTAGTCGTAAAAATGCTTTACGAATTTGTAAAACACCTATAGATATAGGAAAAATTGTTGTCCCTACTTTTATCATTGGTTTAATTGACGATCACATATCGCCATGGCATACTGTATTTACAACAACAGAATTAGTTAGTGGCCCAGTCGAATTTATTCTAGGTGGATCAGGTCATGTAATAGGCGCTGCGAACCCTCCTTCAAAAAATAAATATGGATATTATTTAGATGGAAAACTTGGCGAAGGGTATCAAAAATGGGAAAAAACAGCAAAATTTCATGAAGGAAGTTGGTGGACTCCTTGGATAGAAAGAATAATTAAAAACGCTGGAAAACTAATTCCTGCAAATAAACATTTGGGGAATTCAAAATTTAAAATAATAGAACCAGCACCCGGAAGATATGTAAAAGAAAAATGCATTTGTGAAGCTATCAAAAATTAAATTAAAATTTTAAACAAAATAAAACTGTTTTTTATGAGAACAAAAAATAATAAAATTGCATTAGTAACAGGAGGAACAGGAGGAATTGGAACGGCAATTTGTGAACGATTATACAAAGATGGATTTACAGTTGTAGCAAATTACAGAGATTTTACAAAAGCCATGAAATGGAGAGAAGAAGCAAAAAAATGGAGGGATGATCAATTAAAAATGGGCATTGATGTAAAAGTAATTGAAGGTGATATTTCAAACTACAAATCGGCAGAATCGATGTTTAAAGAAATCAATGAAGAAATTGGAGCAGTTGATGTGCTTGTAAATAATGCAGGAATAACAAGAGATGCACCACTTCATAAAATGAATCCTGAATTTTGGGATGAGGTAATACAAACTAACCTAACGAGTGTTTTTAATTGCTCTAGGTTAGTTATTGAAAGTATGATTGCAAAAAATTATGGAAGAATAATTAACATATCTTCTGTAAATGGTAAAAAAGGGCAATTCGGTCAAACAAATTATTCAAGCGCAAAAGCTGGAATGTATGGTTTTACAAAATCCTTGGCTCTAGAAGTTGCAAAAAAAGGAATTACTGTAAATACTATTTCACCTGGATACACTGCTACTTCAATGGTTATGGCGATTAAGGAAGAAATAAGAGATAAAATAATCGCTCAAATTCCATTAGGTCGCTTAGGGTCTAGCCAAGAAATTGCAGCAATGGTTGCATATTTAACATCTACTGACGCGCAGTATATTACAGGAGCAGATATGGCTGTAAATGGAGGTTTATACATGTAATATCAAATTAATTTTAATTATATATTTAAAAAACGAAGAACAATATGCCTCTTCGTTTTTTTATGTCGTTTTTTATGGTGTTAAAATAAGTAAAATAGATTTAAATTTTTTGATTAAAACAATTAGCTATCTTAAAATTCGATTAATCGATTCTATAAACAGATATTGTATTTATCTAAATACGCTATA
>CANCPZ010000203.1 GCA_947380175.1 Bacteroidota bacterium
AAAGAGTAGTCAATTTGAAGGCGTTTTTTTGTTAATTTTTGTTAAGTAAATAATTGATCAATTAACTAAAAAAATGTTTACCAAAACCAAAGAAATAGATAGTTAATACTATAGCAAAAAAAGTGTCTTTTTATAGCCCTACAATCCAATAAATAGTATACTTTCGTATCGATTTTAAAAATCGTGCACAAGGTTCTGTGATTTTATAAAAACCAATTTAGTTAAAATAAATTTTAAAAAAATCTTGAAAAATATGTTATCTAATAACGATATATTAAAAAAGCTTCGAGTAGCTCTTGAGTTAAAGGACGAAGACGTCATTAAAATTTTGAAATTAGTTGATTTCGATATTACAAAAAGTGAAATAAGTGCGTTGTATCGCAATCCTGAACATCAAAATTTTAAACCTTGCGGTGATCAGTTATTACGTAATTTTTTAAATGGGTTGGTTATTTACAAAAGAGGACCAATGCCACCAAAGCAAAAAGAGAGCAATTAAAATCAGGATTGATTATTTGCTTCCAAACAATTTTTCCAATGCAAACATTTCATCTCGTAAACGGGCTGCTTCAGCAAAATCGAACGCTTTGGCAGCTATATCCATCGCTTTGCGAGTTCGGCTAATTGCTTTTTGCAAATCTTCCTTACTCATATATTGCACCACTGGATCGGCTGCATAATTAATAACATCATTCTCAATATAAGGGCGAGCCAAATTGCCTTTCGAATCAACTATTACTGAGGTTTGTCCCATAATTGATGCCTTCGATTTATTTAAAGCTGTAGGCACCATATTATTTGCTAAATTATAAGCTATCTGATTTTGTCGTCTACGCTCGGTTTCATCAATAGTACGTTGCATAGAGCCTGTAATTTTATCGGCATACATAATTACTCGCCCATTAATGTTACGCGCTGCACGCCCTGCTGTTTGTGTTAATGCACGATCAGAACGCAAAAAACCTTCCTTATCAGCATCCAATATAGCAACTAACGACACTTCGGGCAAATCCAATCCTTCGCGCAATAAATTTATTCCTATTAACACATCAAATTTCCCTAAGCGTAAATCACGTAATATTTCAACCCGTTCCAAGGTATCAACATCCGAATGAATATATCTGCAGCGAATTCCAATATTGAGCATGTATTTTTGTAATTCTTCCGACATACGTTTAGTAAGCGTTGTAACTAAAATACGTTCATCACGCTTGGCTACTTTATCAATTTCCTCTAGCAAATCATCAATTTGATTAATGCTTGGGCGTATCTCAATAATAGGATCTAAAAGCCCTGTAGGGCGAATAACCTGTTCGGCAACAATACCTTCAGAACGTTCAAGTTCATATTCGGCAGGTGTTGCACTTACATATATTATTTGATTAATAAGTGTTTCAAACTCTTCGTATTTTAATGGACGATTATCCATAGCTGCTGGTAAGCGGAATCCGTACTCAACTAAATTTACTTTTCGTGAACGATCACCACCATACATAGCTCGTATTTGGGGCAATGTAACATGACTCTCATCCATCACCATTAAAAAATCATCCGGAAAATAATCTAATAAACAGAAAGGTCGTGAACCCGGAGAACGATTATCAAAGTAACGAGAATAATTTTCGATACCCGAACAATAACCTAACTCGCGCATCATCTCTAAGTCATATGTAACTCGATCTTCAAGGCGCTTGGCTTCTAAATGTTTTCCAATTTCTTTGAAATAATCAACTTGTTTTACCATGTCTTCCTGAATTCGGAAAATAGAATCTTTCATCGTTTCGGGACTCGTAACAAATATATTTGCAGGATAAATGGTTACACTATCAAAACCCTCCATCTTTTTACCAGTAGTTGTTTCAAAGGATTCTATCTCCTCTATTTCATCATCCCAAAAGTTAATACGTAGAGAATAATCTGCGTAAGCTAAATTAATATCAACAGTATCACCTTTAACTCTAAAATTACCTCGTAAAAAATCGGCTGTAGTTCGAGAATATAAACTTTCAACTAATCGATGCAAAAATTTATTGCGCCCTACTCTATCGCCTTTTTTTATATGAATTACATTGTTACGAAATTCAACAGGGTTACCAATACCATAAATGCACGAAACAGAAGAAACAACAATCACATCTCTTCTGCCCGAAAGTAGCGCAGATGTTGTACTTAAACGAAGCTTTTCTATTTCATCATTAATTGCCAAATCTTTTTCGATGTAGGTATTTGTGGTTGGAATAAAAGCTTCGGGCTGATAATAATCGTAATAACTTACAAAATACTCGACAGCATTATTTGGAAAAAACTGTTTAAACTCGCCATACAATTGAGCGGCAAGCGTTTTATTATGACTTAAAATTAAAGTTGGTTTACCTGTTTGCTGAATAACATTAGCAATGGTAAATGTTTTGCCCGACCCCGTTACACCCAATAAAGTTTGCGCAGGTAAATTACCATTAACACCTTCCACCAACTGCTTAATAGCTTTTGGCTGATCGCCAGTAGGCAAAAAATCGGATACAATTTTAAATTCCATTTAAATACAAAGATATGGAATATAAAAAATGGTAACATCGTAATTTGAATGCATTAATTGTGTACTCGGAAATTTGCTGTTTTTTTACTACTGAAATTTATTTATCTTTGACTCCTGAATATGATAAAGCCCAAAATCATTTTAGATAATAAACAATTTGAAATAACCGTTACTCGGCTTTGTTATCAATTAATTGAAGTTCACAACGATTTTAAAGATGCCGTAATAATTGGTCTTCAACCACGTGGCATATATCTTGCAAAGCGCATTCAAAAAAAACTTACTGAAATTTTAAAAAAGAAAGACATCCAGTTCGGAAGTCTCGATATCACTTTTTATCGTGATGATTTCAGACAAAAAGAGCTGGTGCCCAACGCTACCGAAATAGACTTTATCATTGAAAATAAAAATGTTATTTTGGTTGATGATGTATTGTTTACAGGGCGAACCATACGTGCTGGCTTAGATGCTATGCTTGCTTTTGGCAGACCAAATGATGTAGAATTGCTAGTATTGATTGATAGAAGATTGAGCAGGCATTTACCAATACAAGCAAAATATATTGGTAAAACAATAGATTCGATTGTATCAGAAAAAGTAAAAGTAGAATGGAAAGAAATCGATGGGGCTGATAAAGTGACATTATTATCAAATGACTAATACGAATGACAAAATTAAGTACTAAACATTTACTTGGAATAAAAGACCTTACTGCAGACGATATTCATTTAATTTTGAATACTGCCGAGAGTTTTAAAGATGTCATTAACCGCCCAATAAAAAAAGTTCCTTCATTACGAGATATTACCATTGCTAATTTATTTTTTGAAAATTCCACACGTACAAAACTTTCATTTGAACTTGCCGAAAAGCGTTTGAGTGCCGATGTTGTTAATTTTGCTTCCTCCTCATCATCAGTAAAAAAAGGCGAAACACTGATAGACACAGTAAACAACATACTTGCTATGAAAGTGGATATGGTTGTGATGCGTCATCCTAATCCAGGAGCAGCCGTATTTTTATCAAAACACATTGATGCAAAAATTATTAATGCCGGTGATGGTGCGCATGAACACCCTACTCAGGCTTTGTTAGATGCTTATTCGATCAAAGAAAAATTAGGTGGTATTAAAGGAAAAAAGATTGTAATCGTAGGTGATATTTTACATTCGAGAGTTGCACTTTCAAACATATTTTGTTTGCAAAAACTAGGTGCCGAAGTTATGGTTTGTGGACCAACAACCTTAATGCCTAAATACATTAGCAGTTTAGGAGTTAAAGTGGAACACAACCTACGAAAAGCACTTGAATGGTGCGATGTTGCTAACATGTTACGAATACAATTAGAGCGACAAGAAATTAAATTATTTCCTTCGTTACGAGAATACATTATGTTATTTGGCTTAAACAAAGACCTGTTAGATTCGCTTTCTAAAAAAATAGTGATTATGCATCCTGGTCCTATCAATAGAGGTGTTGAGATAACTAGCGATGTAGCCGACGGCGACCAAAGTATTATTCTTGACCAGGTAGAAAATGGTGTTGCTGTTAGAATGGCTGTTCTTTTTTTACTTGCAGGTAGAGCTTAATTTTAATACTATTTAATTTTCCTTATTTTTGAGCCTTAGTAAAATCCAAAATGATAAATAACAAAAAAGTAGTTGTTGTACTTCCTGCATACAATGCAGCATTAACACTTGAAAAAACATATAAGGAAATACCTTTTGATAT
>CANCPZ010000204.1 GCA_947380175.1 Bacteroidota bacterium
TCTTTAAATCATCCCAATTAGGAATATAACCGTTTCCGAAAATTTTGGCGTGAAATTTTGTAATTGAAGTATACCATTGGTCAGAACTATCTCTAACCGTTAAAATAAATTTACTGTTAGGAAATTCTTTATCTAGAATTTTATAGGTATCCGGGAAGCTGAATGGAAAATCTTGAAAAACTTCAGCTGTTTTACAATATTTAATTATACGCTTATAATTTTTCTCAAAATAGGCTTCCATTAGTAATTCTGCTTCTCTTTGATAGCCTACTACAAACCCCAATTCTTCAAATGCTTTATACAAAGAAGTTGTTCCTGTTTTGTTTCTACCTATACAAAAATACTTCGTTTTATTTATAATACTAATTTTAATATATGTACATTTTATATAATTTAAAAACTGAACCCATTTTTTTTTAATTTCAATTTTTATCCGTTTTTTTAATTTAACTATTAGTTTCAATTTCAGTTTTTTATAAATTATTCTTTAAATTTATGATTATTTCTTCAATTTCAGTTTGTCTTTTACAAATAGCATTATTTTTTGTACCGCTTCTTCTTCGGTTTCTATTTCAGTTTTTATTATTATGTCTGGATTTACAGGATTTTCGTAGGGAGAATCTATACCAGTAAAGTTCTTAATTTCACCTGCTCTTGCTTTTTTATACAAGCCTTTTACGTCTCTACGTTCACATTCTTCTAGTGAAGTGTCTACAAATATTTCTACAAAATCAACTTTCCCAACAATATCTCGAACTAATTTCCTATCTATTTCTAATGGGGATACAAAAGAAGCTATGGTTACTACACCAGCATCTACAAAGATTTTGGCAATTTCTCCAATACGTCTCAAATTCTCTTGTCTATCTTCTGGCGTAAAACTAAGTCCTTTGTTAATTCCTCCTCGTATATTGTCACCATCTAAAGTATAGGTTTGAAAATTATTTTCATACAAGGTTTCCTCAAGCTTGTTCGCAATAGTAGACTTTCCTGAACCCGAGAGACCTGTAAACCAAAACACAAAAGAGGAGTGATTATTTCTTTTGTTTCGCATCTCCCGTGTTATTGAAAAATACTCTTCAAAAATATTGCTCATAAACTATTTTTTTTTATTTAACTAAATCGAATTCTTAAAAAACTAATTTGCGTTTCTAACCATCATTTGAAACTAAAAAATAATCATTTAGTAAATTTTCTTTGTTGTATTGCATTTCCAAATTGGTGCCATTATCGACAACCTTAAGACCCGCAGCCATGCAAATTGCCTGTCCTGCTGCAGTATCCCATTCCATTGTGGGTGCAAATCTTGGATAAACATCCGCACTTCCCTCCGCAACCAAGCAAAATTTTAAGGAACTACCTTTAGAAACCATTTCAATTTCCTTTTGGCTTTTTTTTCTCAGACTTTCAACAAAATCTAATGTATCCTGATTCATATGCGATCTACTTCCAACCACCCTACTTGTATTGGAATTATTTTGAGGCCTTATTTCTGATGCAGTTTTCAATATATCTGAAATATCATAATTAACATGGTCTATCGTAATTCGATAAGCTTTTTGCTTAGTTACATGTCCAAAATAAAGCACTCCTGTCGCAGGAACATAAATAACTCCAAATTCAGGTAGGCCATTTTTAACCAATGCTATATTTACTGTAAACTCTCCGTTTTTCTTAACAAATTCCTTGGTTCCATCTAAAGGGTCTACTATCCAATAAGAAGTCCATTCTTTTCTAATTGCATAAGGAATTTGTTTATTCTCTTCACTAATTATGGGAATATTTGTCTTTTTAAGATAGTCCATAATTATAGTATTGGCGGCAGTATCTGCCTCAGTCAATGGAGAATTGTCGCTCTTGAAATCGATTTGAAAATCTTTTTCATATATTCCCATAATCACTTTTCCAGCAGCAATAGAAGCTTCGATCGCAATGATATAATTATCCATATTTCATTACTAATTTACCGACCATACGAAATTATTTGATTTCATCTCCTCAGTCCAAGTAGTGTTGTGACTTTGCATTTTTTTTAAATTTGGTTCAAATGTACCTAATAAATTATTTTTGATTGACACCATAATATATCAATTTCATTTGCAAATATTAATTATCAAAACATCACTGTTTATATAATATATTTTAGAATTTTTGGTTAACAAACAATTATCATTTTTTTTTGATTTTGCATAATCAATTAATAATACTGCGCTAGTAGTACTCGAAAAGTCATCACAAAATTTTTGTCTTATTTTATCGTATTCCTGATTATTTAACTCCTGAAATTTTCCATTAACAAATTTCTTATGAGAGGGATACCTTTTAATACCTGAGTAATCAAACGCATACAAAACATTTCTAATTTCATTAGTATATATTCTATCGTTAAAATTGTATATTTTCTGTAGTTTTTTTAATTCAATTACACTCTTTCTGTCACTAAAATTAGAAATATAATTGAAGGTATTTTTTTTGTCAGTTGCAAAATTCAATACCGTAACAAAATAAAAAGAATATGCTAAATTAAGAATTACAAGAAAAGAAATTAGATACTTATACTGGTTTTTTAATGATTTGAAAATAAGCAGAAACCATAAAATAAAACTTAAAACTGAAGGCATCATCGTTCTAGCATCAATTTCTGAGTATGCAGTATATTGACATAGAATAAAAAATGAAAACCAATAAAAAAAACTAAAAAGCAAAAGTGCATTTTCTATCTTATTATTAATTTTAGAAAAGAAAAAATAGCCAAAAAACAGGAACAGTAATGCCATAAAAAAAACTAAAGCCAACCAATCAGGTATTAATAATTGAATTGAATTAGTGAAAAAAATACTAAAATAAACCCTACCCGAAAGCACCAAATTAGAGTAAAATAAGTCAATATTGTACAACCCAAAATCTAATTTATCAAGAAAATCAGTCCCTTGAAAATGTTTGATTACTGTACCGTTGATTTCTTTGAAACTAAAATAGCTTGTAAGTGCCGTAATAATTGGAAAACATAATATATATAGTTTGAATCTATTTTTACCGAAAATTAGACTTGCAATAATTAAAAAAGGCAAAAGGATTAGTCCATTGTATTTTACCCATATACATAAACCCGCAAAAAGAGTAGTGACAACAAACCATTTAAGGTTAAATGTACGAAGCCATGAAAAAAGACCATGAAAATAAACTAATAAAAAGACTAAAAATAATGCGTCGGCATGAGCTGAAATAAGAATCTTAAGAATTGCCCAATGACTTAGAAAAATAAAACTAATAAAGGCTATTTTTTTAATAGTAACTTTTTCATTTTTATAGTTTAATTTAATGAAGTTATAGGTAAAGATAATCGATGAAAAAATTAAAATAAAAACCCAAAAAAAGACACTTTTACTTTCATGCATTGAAAATAATTTTGAAGTTATGCCAATAAAAAAGGGATAGCCTGGAGAAAAAGATGGAGAATGTGGAAAAAAACCATTGCTAACATCTTTCGCCATTCTTGAATAATCAACAATATCTGTAGTATAAAACGGCCCGAAGTCAAATAAAAACTTTATTAAAAGCAATAAAAATAGCGCTAAACCCAGATAAAATAACTTTTGTTTTTTACTTGAGTAAGTTTTTAAAACTATTTTTTTAGTTTCAGAAATGAAATTTGATTTGGTTATATTCATAATTTACAATACAATATTTAACAGACCATTTGTATTTTAATTACTTCCATTATATTGAAAATATCATTTTTTTCTAACTCGTAATAGAATGGTAATCTCAACAAGCAATTCGTGAATTTATCTGAATTAGACAATGCCCGTCCATCATGTTTGTCTTTATAAAAATCGCTTGAATGCAAAGACAAATAATGAAACACCGCATGAAAACCTTTTTCTTTTAAGGCTAAAATTAGTTTGCTCCTTTGCTCTATATTTTCTAATACCACATAAAACATGTGTGCATTATTGGTGGCATATTCAGGCAGCGTGGGTAATAAGATTTCTTCACAATTTAAACTTTTTATTCCTTGTTGATAAGTCTCCCAAAGCAGTTTTCGTTTAGATTGAATGTCCGCTAAATTTTCGATTTGAGCCCACAAAAAAGCCGCAATAATTTCTGATGGTAAAAAAGATGAACCTGTATCAACCCAACCGTATTTATTGACTTCCCCCCTAAAAAACTCCGCTCGATTGGTTCCT
>CANCPZ010000205.1 GCA_947380175.1 Bacteroidota bacterium
GGTAATCGCGAATACATTGCTGGTTTGGTTGGCTTAAATAGTATATTGCAAGTGCTACTATATTCAGCGTATTCGTATTTTTATTTAACCAAAGTTCCTTTATTATTTGGAATGAAAAGTTTTGAAATTTCAATCACCATTTCTCAAATTGCTAAAAGTGTTTTTATTTATTTAGGAATCCCTTTTTTAGCTGGTATAATTAGTAGGTACGTCTTAATAAAACTGAAAGGTGAAGATTGGTATCAACAAAAATTTATTCCACTTATTTCTCCAATAACATTGGTTGCATTATTATTTACAATTATTGTAATGTTTAGTTTAAAGGGCGAACTTATTGTACAAATTCCTAAGGATGTTATTTTAATTGCTATTCCATTGGTTATATATTTTGTTGTAATGTTTATTGTTACTTTTTTTATGGCAAAAAAAATGGGTGCTGATTATTCTACAAATGTTGCACTATCGTTTACAGCAACAGGAAATAATTTTGAACTTGCAATAGCTATTGCAATTGGAGTATTTGGAATTAATTCGGGACAAGCTTTTGCAGGAGTAATTGGTCCTTTGGTTGAAGTACCAGCTTTGATAGCCTTAGTAAAATTAGCATTCTTGTTTAGAAAGAGGTATTATTTAAATCAAAATTAAAAATGAAAAAAATATTATTTGTTTGTGTCGAAAATTCAAACCGTAGTCAAATGGCTGAGGCATTTGCAAAAATGCATGGTGCAGGAAAACTGGAAGCTTATAGCTCTGGTTCTCGTCCTTCAGGAATTATAAATCCGAAAGCGATTGCAGCGATGAAAGAATTGAATTATGATTTAACAACACATGATTCAAAATCGTTAGATGAAATTCCGAAAATAAAATACGATTATGCAATTACCATGGGCTGTGGTGATGAATGTCCTTTTGTAATTGCGGATCACCGTGATGATTGGAAGTTAGATGATCCCAAACATATGGCGCCGGATGAATTTAATACGGTAAGAGATGAGATAGAGAGAAGAGTGAAAGAATTAATTGGTAAGTTATAATAGTTATAATACAATACTTCCATCTCTCATTAGAAGTTTTCGATCAGCCATATTGGCTAACTCTTCGTTGTGAGTTACAATTACAAATGTTTGATTAAATTTTTCTCGAAGAGTAAAAAATAAATTGTGTAATTCTTTCGCAGAGTTAGAATCTAAATTACCGGAAGGCTCATCAGCAAAAATAACAGCAGGGTTGTTTATTAATGCTCTAGCAACAGCAACACGTTGTTGTTCCCCACCTGATAATTCGCTTGGTTTATGATTAAGACGTTCTGTTAATCCAAGAAATGATAATAATTCTTTTGCTTTTTCTTCGGCTAAAGATTTTGAAGTGCCACCTATAAATGCTGGGATACAAACATTTTCAAGGGCTGTAAACTCGGGTAATAAATGATGAAATTGAAAAACAAAACCAATGTTTTTATTTCTGAATTCAGCTAATTTTTTATCGCTTAATGAAGATATCGTAACATTGTTTATTTCTAATGTTCCACTATTTGCTCTGTCTAAAGTTCCTAAAATATGAAGCAATGTTGTTTTTCCTGCTCCCGATGCTCCAACAATCGATATCACTTCACCTTTAGATATATCAATATTAACTCCTTTTAGTACATCAAGTTTCTGATAAGATTTTTTTATATGATTAGCTCGTATCATTACAACTTATTTTTTTTTCTCAAGTAAAGGTAATCGAAATAATACAACACTTTTAAAGAAATTGTGTTTAGTTGTTTTGCATCAAAGGTGTTTCCTAAATTTTTCCCATAATTAGTTACTACCATTTGTTTGTCATCTGAAATAGAGTTTTTCCAAACTAAATTTAAGGAACTGCCTGGAGCAAATTGCCATTGAAAAACCATATCTATATTAAAGGCATTAAAATTGAAATCATGGTTTTGATTGTAAGTAGTATTGTCGAGCAAATAACCTTCATCAGATAACGTGTAAAAACTTTTGTAATGCCCGCATGTCCAGTAATGGCGAGTACGTACACTAAGCGATAAATTATTTCTAAATAAATAACGGACAGCTAAAACATTTTCATAGGTGGTAATAAAGCGTAGTCCAAAAATAATATTTCCATTATCATCAGGGTTTACGCAACCTCTATCTCCATTATCTTTCGAATAATTAAAGGAGCCATCAAATGATAATTTTGTATTTACGCGTATAGTTGGATTAACATTAAATCCATAATATGGATTGTATCCAATGGTTGGAGAAATAAGTCCTGTACGACCACCATACACATTTATATTAGCACTCAATTTTTTACGGTTATCGGTATTTAATCCTCCCCAAAAGGTATGGTTAGTTGGACGAATAAAAATTCTTCCGGGAGTTCTTGGTTCGTAGTAATCGATGCTTTCAACGGGTTCGATAGAACTTCCAATATAAATACCATTAAACGATTTAAATTGAGCATCTGCATTTAAAGAGATACCAATTCCAATGGTTTTATGAGTAGTAAAGTTTTCATTGTAATTCATATTTATTGATGCATGCGCATTTAAAAATCTCCAGAAAGGATCGAAACGATGAAAAAATATACCGACACCATTATTAATATAATTTTTTTCACGCGTAATTCCCATGTGATTATTATTATATGTTTGGTTAATTGCATTGCGAGCTAACGAAAATTGAAAATTGCCACTTATCTTACTAAAACTTGCATTGTACTTGTAGCCAAATAAATCCGTAAATTGATTTAAAATAGTATCTGTTTTAGAATATATATTACTGATAGCACCTTGTGCAGAAATGTTATAGGAACTTTTTTTATTATTAAAACTAAAGCCTCCTCCTGTTCCATCTGCATTGGAGTATTTGTTATCTCTTTTTACATTGGTATTTATTAAATAAACATCGGAACCATTTTTTAATTGTTGGTCAAAAACCAGAATGTTATAATTAGAGAATGGTTCCGTTAAAATTTTTCTATCTGTTCCTATGCTGTCTCTTGCTATCGCATAGGTGTTATCTAAAATAGCATTTAATAAACCGATTCCGAGTCCATTAGTTGTTCTTCCTGAAACTTTGGTTGCATTTAATAATTTTGCTTGGTCTGGATTTTTTATAATTACTTCTTTTTCATTTGTTTTATTATAAGCATCAAAATATCCTGTTGGTTGACGGCCAATTCTTCGCGAATAAAACAAATCTCCCTTCTGAAAAAGGTCGGTACTTTCCTGAAAAAATGGTCGTTGTTCAGCATATTGTTGTTCAAAAGCACTAAGGTTTTTAACTTTGTTGTCGCTTTGAACTTGAGAAAAATCAGGCAGTAAAGTAGCATCAACGGTAAAACTTTCATTAATACCATATTTTAAATCCACACCTCCTGTAATATTACTGGTGTAATTACTTTCGCCTTCAATATTTGACGGATAATGAGATGTGTAAGCCGTTATATAAGGCGTCAGCGATAAACGAATTGGTTGTTTTATGTTTTCTAACCCTTTTAAAAATCCCCAATATTTAAAAAAGTTAGTAACTCCTCTTGGTGTTAAGCACCATTGATCGAATTCTCCATTTCTAATTGTTTTGCGCGTCATTTGTAAACCCCATAATTGGATTTCTTTATTTGGAAAACGTAATGCCGAGTAAGGTATTTTTATTTCAACAACCCAACCCTGTGTATTTATTTTTACTGAACTTTCCCAAACTGCATTGTACGACATGTCCGACATACGCATATCACTTTGAATACCTGAAGCCGTTACTCCAAAAACAAATGCATCTTGCTCGGCATTATAGGTGTCAAATTTTATTTCAAAAAGGTCAGCATTTACTTGATCGTCTCGGTTTCCTAATTGGTGAGCAATGCTATCAGGCGAATCATCATATAACATAGCTGATATATATAGTGCAGTATTATCATATACAATTTTAACCTCGGTTTGATTTTTTACAATAGCTCCAAAATTTGGAAACCCTTGTTTAAATCCATCCATTACAGGCGCATCTTTCCATACTTCATCATCAAGTACACCATCAATTTTAGGGGTTTTTTTACAAGAAATCGTTGTACACACTTTTCGTACTATTGCCGAATCGTTTTGGGCAATTAAATTTTTTAGAGAAAGAAATAGAAAAATCAAAATAAAAAGTGTTTTTTTTATCTTGGTGTAAA
>CANCPZ010000206.1 GCA_947380175.1 Bacteroidota bacterium
TTAGTACTTATTTAAATAATGGAAAGACCATCAACAACAAATTATTATTCAAATGATTGAAAAGAAAAAACAAAAAGTATTGATATCAGGACCAATTAAATCTAATTTCATTGCTGATAGTATTGAAAAACACAGTAAAAAAACTAACATTGGAGCCCACGATATATTTTTAGGACAAGTACGGGCAGATGTTATTGAAAACAAAATAGTTCAAGCAATCGAATATTCGGCTTATGAAGAAATGGCAGAAGATACATTTTATGAAATTAGAGAAGCAATGTTTAAAAAATATGATTTAATATGTACGCATATCTATCATAGTTTAGGTAAAGTAAAAGTAGGTGAAATTTGTTTATTTGTATTTGTTTCAGCAAAACATCGCAAAGATGCATTTGATGCATGTAGTGAAATTGTTGAACAAATAAAAATAAATGTCCCTGTTTTTGGTAAAGAAGTTTTTGAAGACGAATCGTTTGTTTGGAAAAAGAATACTATTTAAAAATAAATATTTTAAAATCATGGTTGATATAACATTTAAAACAAGTACGCACCGAATTGCAAAAGCGCAAGCTATATTGCGAGTAAGTAAAAAAGAAACCATAGATGCAATTACAAATAAAACCGTTCCAAAAGGTGATGTATTTGAAATGGCTAAAACTGCAGGACTATTTGCTGTTAAACGTACAAGTGATATGATACCTGACTGTCATCCAATGCCGATAGAATATACTTCTGTAAAATATAAAATTAACAACTTGGAAATATGTATAGAAATCGAAGTTCATACAGTTTATAAAACAGGTGTTGAAGTTGAAGCAATGCACGGCGCATCAGTAATTGCACTTACAATGTACGACATGCTTAAACCTATTGATAAAGGAATTGAAATACAATCAATAAAATTATTAGAAAAAAAAGGAGGAAAATCAGACTATAACGACAAGTTTAGAACAAACCTAAAAGCTGCTGTAATTGTATGCTCTGATAGTATTTCAGAAGGAAAAAAAACAGATATGGCTGGTAAGGCTATAATTAAAAAATTAGAATCGTGCAAAGTAATGATTGGCAATTATCTTACCATTCCTGATGAACAAAAAATTATTCAAGAAAAAGTTCTTCAGTTACATTCCGAACAATATGATATAATAATTTTTACTGGTGGTACCGGATTATCACCACGCGATGTAACACCAGAAGCAATAAGACCATTGCTCGACAAAGAAATAAGTGGTATTGAAGAAGCTGCAAGAAGCTATGGGCAAAACAGAACTCCGTATTCAATGTTATCGCGAAGTGTTGCTGGAATGAAAGGAAATACACTCATACTTGCTTTACCTGGATCTACTCGTGGAGCAGAAGAATCAATGAATGCACTATTTCCTTATGTATTACATATTTTTAGAATAATTGAAGGGGCTGAACATGATTTTAAAAAACCAGTTTAAATATTTAACTCACAAGAGTCTCTATTCCAATCAAATTAACACGATTAGCAATTTTATATAGCTCATTCAATTCAATTTCCTGCAATTTTTTCTCAGGAGTGGCTCTATCAATACTATAAATCATAACCTTTTGGGGTTTTATTTTTTTTAGTTGAATTAACCATTCATTTATTTCTTCATCAGTAGTATTATCAATATAGTTGCCATTATGGTACCCTCTTAAAAAAATTGTTTGAATTATTAAATCGCCATTAAATTTCATCAATTGAGAAACAACCCAATTTAAAGTTCTTTTATTGAGTGGTTGATTTATTAACTGAAACATTTTTTCAGTACCAGCATCTAATTTTAAAATCCGATTATCTATTTTTTTTAATGCGTCAATTATTTTATCATTCCCTAACATTAAACTATTTGATAAAACAGAAATTTTACATTCAGGAAAATAGTAATTTCTTAAATCAATCACATCATCAATAATCTTATAAAATTGAGGATGCATAGTTGGCTCACCGTTTCCGGCAAAAGTAATTGAATCAAGTTTTACATTTTTTATTTTTAAATCAATCAATGATTTTTCCAGTTGTAATTTTATTTCATCACGCTTATAAAACACCACTTTTTCTATGGAATGTAAATCGGTCCAACCACATTCACAATAAACACAATTAAAATTACACAACTTAGAATTAACAGGTAATAAATTTATACCAAGCGAAAACCCAAGCCGACGACTCTGTATTGGACCGAAAATAACACTTTCAAACAATTTAGTTGTCATAATATAATTATGTGAGTAAATTTAATAACAAGATAATTCGCAAATTCTGATTCATATCAGAATGGTATATGACATCCATCACCTACAATTAAATCCTAAAATTCAAACGAAGCATATCGTAAATAATCACATTTATTGATATCAAATCTCATCGAAATAAAAGCCCTATCAACATACCTTTACACCGAAAATAATATTTTACAATAAAAATCCGCTGTAGAATATTTTAAAACTAAAAACACTAATCCATGTTATTATTAATATCAACTTCGCTTGCTCTTCTGGTTACATACGCAGGAGTAAAATTATTGATGCAAGTTCAAAAAGATGAACTGAATAATTTATATAAGTATGTTTCTTGGTTTTTTATTATTACGGGGTTGTTTACCTTACTAATTACATTATGTTTTTTTATGATTAAAGTTAAAAACCAAGGGGAAATAATTATGAAAGAGAATTTCAAAAATCACGGAATTGGAATAAATAACAATGAATTAGATGCATGTATGAAAATTTATGGGTGCGAAATAAAACATGCCAAATGTTGTATAAAAGCAATGACGTTGAATAACAATTGTTGTGAAAGTCGAATCAAAAATAATGATAATAAACCTAATTATTATTATAAATATAATGATCACAAATTCAATTATTGGATGGATTGGAATAATGACAAATCGCAGAAATGTAATAGAAATAATATGGATGGCTGCAAAAAAGACTCGATAAAAAATAAAGATTAAATTAATAAAACTATAAACGTAAAACCAAACCAAAATAATTATGAAAAAGTATTTGATTTTATTTGCCATACCTACGCTATTTTCTTGTAATAGCAACGAAAAAAAACTTTCCGAAATAAAAGACAGTTTATCGAATGTAAACTCAAGCATTTCGAATGAATTAAAAGTTAAGGAAAATCTTTTAAGTAATAAAGAAGCTGCCCTCACAGAGTTTGTATTGTCATTTAATGAAATACAAGGAAACCTAAATGAGATTAAAGCAAAAGAAAAAATTATTACTACGAATACTACAGGAAAGGATATAAATAAATCAAATAAAGAAGAAATCATTGCTGATATTCAATCAATATATGATTTGTTAGACAAAAATAAAAAAAGAATTGCCGGATTAAATAAAAAGTTAAAAGACTCTAATTTTAGAATTACCGAAATTGAGTTGGCTGTTAATAATCTAAAAAGTCAACTTTCTGATAAAGAATCAGAAATTACAGATTTGAAAAGAAAACTGCAAAATTTAAAAGTAGATTTTGCAAATCTAACAACAAGATATGTTGAAGAACAAGAATTATCAGATTTAAAAACTCAACAATTAAATACAGCATATTATGTAATAGGTTCTAAAAAAGATTTATCAAAAAAAGGAGTAATTACAAAAAAAGGAGGTTTTATAGGCTTAGGAAAAGTTGTTGAATTAAATACAGCTTCCGTAAATGGTAACTATTTCACTAAAATAGATATTACTAAAACAAAAGAAATTACTATTCACGGAGATAAAGTTAAACTTGTTTCTCCTCACCCAACCGATTCTTATAAATTGATTGAAGGAACGGCTTCTATAGATAAAATTATTATACTTGATCCGGAAAAATTCTGGAAAACATCCAAATATTTAATCATCACATCTGAAAAATAATTTAACACTATAAATAAATTTCTTTTCATGCAATGCTATTTTGGCATTGCATTTTTTTTGTTAAAATAATTGAGAATGAATTTTACAAAGCCGACAATAAAAATTAAAACATTCTACACAAAATATAAAATAAATCATTTTCGAATCAGAGTAAGATGTAATGTTGCCATATAAATAATGCTTTTAAGTTTACTTTATTGGTTAATAGATAATTAAATATTAAATCATTAGTTAAAGAT
>CANCPZ010000207.1 GCA_947380175.1 Bacteroidota bacterium
TATCGGCAAGACGTGATGAAACATGGAAGCCGTGTTTTTCGAAAAAAAATTTAAGATTCAGTACTGCTGACATTTTTTGGGATTTTGCCCTTCGACAAGCTCAGGGTTATAATTATGGCAGTAAAATTACGAAATTTTATTATTAAACATCTTTCAAATTGATGAATCAATAAATAACCAAATCAACTTTTTGTCAACAATTCTATTCCGATGACACATTCCAAACAACGGCTTTTATTACAATATTCGTTTTTGAGTTGCAATAAGGACTGGGTTTCAAAGGCGTTTTTTGGTCTTATTCCAAAAGAACTGAATTTATCCATAATCACATTTTTTTCTGGAGCAACTTCATGTAACAACAGGATCAAGTCTTCGCAATTTTCCTTTCCATGGCTTTTCGCATAAGCAAATTGAATCGGAATAATGGTGTTTATAATAATTAAATCGATAAATGGTTTAGAAAGTTTTTTTCTTTTTTTAGGGCTTTCCCTGTCAAACTGATAGTGGTTTTGCCAATAGGCGGAAGTCGCAACATTGAAGGTCTCGTAAATACTTGTTATTGCATTTACAGTGCTGATTTTTGAAAATAAATTTTCCCGACTGTGATATAAATTTGCCAATTGCGAAAGACGAATCGTGGGAAAATTATCAGGGCGATGCTGGAAAAACTGAACCGATTCCATATTAATTTTTTCCAATTGGTATTTCTGCAACAAATAAAAATACCTCAATTTTAAATCCTTGAAATAATTATCTTCCTTTTCTACATCTAATAATCCGGCCGTTCCTAGTAACAGCGCTTCCAAATTTTCGACTTCAAACATTTCCTTTCTAATAATAGAAAACGGAAGGGATCGGGCAATTCTCAAAAAGAGATCCCCATTCGTATTTAATCCGAAATTTTTAGCCAAAAGGCAAAACAACACCGATTCCCAATCCTGATGGGTTTGCTCTAGTAATTCAAAAACAGGTTGTGATTTTCGTTCCAAGCGTTCAAAAAATAAGCGTTCTTGCCAATTTCTTAAAGTAAAATCAGCAATTGTTTTTAATTGTTTTTCACAAAAGATCCAAGATTTTGGAGTGGCTAACGATTGATAATTAACAATGGTGGCCGCATCAACGTATTGCTGAAGTTCCAAAACTGGAATTTCGCTGTTGTTTTTTCGGAAAATTTCGGTGTCGTGTTCCCAAACCACATGAAGAATAACGTTTTCATAGTTCACATCTGTTTCGTGATGATGCAAATACCAGTCAGAAGATTTAAGGTGAATCTCTACATTTCCAGCCCATTTTTGATTGCCAATGACAATTTGGGCATTGAAAAAATCGGGGCCAGCAAGTTCTAGATAGTGTCCAACAGTAATAATCGTGATTGCCTCTCCGTGGAAAGTTTTCAAATTCAAAGTATCGAATTTCTTAAATTTCCATAAATAGTGAAGGAAATCTTCTTTCATGACTTAGCGTTTTATACTAAAGTTATGAAAAAAAACAGTATAAATAGAGCTAGGCTGAAAGAAAAATATCCTTTCTATACTCAAATCTTTTAGAGGGTAACGACTAAAAACGAAAAGAATCAGCAGCTATAAAAATACTATATTTATTGAAAGAAATTCCAAACCAAGCCAAAACGAATCATAAAGTCACGATACGGAGTATTAGGGGCCGCATAAAAATTATTCCCCGATAGTGAAGAATTAAAATGTTCCGCCTTAAAATAAATTCGGGTTCTTTGAATACGCGCATTCACAAAAAAGTCAAGGTTCGGGTAATTGCCAATTTCTTTTATATTTTGAACGAAAAACTCGCCGATTACAGGATTATAATCATTGGCAAAATAGCGAGTAAAATAATTCAACGTAATTCCTGTTTGCAAAAACAACGCTTTTTCAAACATAGTATCCGAATAATACAAAGTATTCCGGGTAACTACTTCGGGTACATTCAAAATCAAATCGGGCTGAGCTACTTTTTGATACAATAACGTATTGTCTAAGGCAAATTTTCCGAGCTTGAATTCTTTACTTACCTTAACCGACACATAATTAATGGCACTGTTGTATTGTTTTGGCGAGACTATTTGAATACGGGTATCGGTTGCTCTGTTTTCAAAATACAAATAATCCTTGAGATTCAAAAATTGAATACTTGCTTTAATCCAAGAGCTTGTGGCATTAGCACTGATGGCGTTTATTTTTTCGTTCTTGAATACATTGTACCAGTTATAATTCACGAAACTGCTTTGGTATAATTCATAATTAGCATTCGGTAGTTTGTTTAGGTTTTGGTATTCGAACTCTAATTGAGTCTTGTCGTTTAGTTCATAATGCAACTTGGCATCCAGATTTGACAAAGATTCATTGGTCACTGATCTTGAATACAAGAATTTACCGTTCCATTTAATTTTTTGATACTCATATTGACCTCCCACGCTATTGATATTTTGATTCAATGCCGCTGGAATAGTTTGAGTATCGAGAAGTAAAATTTTGCTATAATAATAATTAGATCTGAAATCTTCGGCAAAAAACTTAAATTTTCCCAAAGTCGTATTTTCATAAATAAGCCCAAAAGTGTTGTGTATTTTATTGTAGTGCGTTTGGTCGTTTATACCACTGCTTACATAAGAATCTCCGTATCTGTAAACCGTTGTATTGCCAACAGTCGAAGGCACTGTCGCTTGATTGTACTCAAAAAATTTATTTTCGTAATTCAATTGATGGGTGACATACAAATTGTTAATCCCCTTAACGGTATTTATTCTAAAAAAGTGATCCACAAAAACGCGTTTGCCTTTCATAAAAGACTTAGCATCTTTAAAATAAACCTCTAATTGTTCTCTATTGGCATAATCCAAATTACCACTTTCGAAATCTTCGATAGTAGTAATACCTCCATTTTCTTCATTTAATATATCTTGAGAAGTATAATGGGCATTAGCATAATAGCGGTTATTTTTGGTGTTGTAACTGGTGGTCAACCTAAAATTTCCGGTACTGGCCATCTGGTTGATGTATTTACCAGTAGAACGCAATCCTTTGTAAGCAATAGAAAAATTAAATCTTGGCGAGGTATTTAAAGTGAAAAAGGCGTCTACGGATTGCCCTTGTTGCATCACCGACTTAAAATACAGTTCCGTGACAGGGGTAGCCACCGAGCAATACCGTATTTGATTGGCTTCGATAAAATTAAAATGCTTGGCCTTAAAACCAAATTCAGGATAAGGGGAAATCTCGGTCAAACTGTATTGCAAGGTGTTGTAGGTCTGCCCTTCGTTAGGGAAAGGCAACAAGCCAAAGGTGTCTTTTCGCAAATAATTATGACTGTATTCTTTTTGAATGGTGAGTGAGGTGTCAATATAAGTGGTGTCACGCTCCAAGGTAATAAAGCGGTACATATCTTGGGTAGCGATTTTTATATTTTTTGAGTTTTTTAAGGAATCGGATGTGCTCTGGTAACTATTATTAATATCCATCCCATTGTTTTTTTTGAGGTTTTTACCCTCTTTATTTTGAGAAAACAATACCATGGGCAAGGCGAAAAAACAAGATAAAAAGAGAATTCTCATCAGCAAGGATATATAATTTAGGTAGTAGTTTATATGATTCTAGTCGAGCAAAGGTAAATGAAAATATACACAAACAAAAAAACACCTTGATTTAAGAGGCTGTTTTTGAAAATATAAAATATACTCTAATTATACTTTCAATTCAAACCAATACAATCAGTGATGATTTCAAAACATTCCTACAAAAAATATGGAAATACTAAAACAAATTATTTGGTAACTACCAAAATTATCAATCGCTTATTTCAAAAATAGCAGCTAAATTATCTCAATACTCTATTTTTTTTCCTAAAATAACACTGAAAATAAAATTATTAAATTGGCGTATAATTGGCTTTTTATTTCTAAATATATATTTAATCTATGCATTTGTTGTCAATTGTAACCCTACAAAACATCAAAAAAACCTTGAATTAGAACCAAATTCGAGGCATTAATAGCATAAAACAAATTAAAAACCCTATTTACAACTGCTATTTAAAAATATTTTATATTGATTTTCAAGTGTTTATAATAAATTAAAATAAAAAACACCCCATTTTT
>CANCPZ010000208.1 GCA_947380175.1 Bacteroidota bacterium
ATAAATTACAGCGTCGATTATCAATACAAGCAATGTTATCCAAAATTTAGCTACAAACATATAAATAAATCTATTAGAAAAATAAGGCAAAAAATAAAAATTTAGGTAGAGCCTTAAAAACATTTACTAGTTGAAGAACCAAAATATGAATACATTTAAAATCGCTTTAGTCTTATTTTTTTCAGCAATCATTTGTATTTCTACAAGCGGTCAAATCAACAGGTCAATTACGGGAAAGCAGGAATTTTACTTCAGTAATGGGGGTAAAATTAAAAGTCCAATTAAAGTATTTTATTTTAATCCTGTAGCCAATACAGATGACATGCCAATTGTAATTATGCTTCATGGTGCTCTAAGAGATGCTTCGGCTTATATGGATGATGTTATTAATGCTGCAACTGTTTTTGGTTGTAAAGTAATAGCCCCAGAATTTGATAAAGAAACGTTTCCGGGTGAAATGTACAATTTAGGAAACGTGTTTAACAATGAAACAAATAAGTATAACAAACCGGAGGAATGGAGTTTTTCACTAATAGAGCCTTTGTTTGACACAGTGGTAAAACTAATAAATAGCAATGCCAAAGGATATTATATGTACGGCCATTCAGGTGGCGCACAATTTGTCCATCGATTTTTGACCTTTCAAACCGAAAACAGAGTGATAAAAGCGGCAGTAGCAAATGCCGGATGGTACACCGTTACGGATGAAAAAACAGATTTTCCATTTGGTATAAAAAAATCGCCTATTACAGATAATAATTTGACAAAATTATTATCTACAAAGATGTTTGTGTTATTAGGAACAGCTGATACGGAGCGAGAAAGCAAAAATTTTAATGCAAGTGCAGAAGCGGATATGCAAGGTAGAAACAGATTTGAAAGAGGAAAGAATTATTTTTCAAAAGCAAAAAACAAAGCGGCCGAATTGAAAGTGCCATTTAATTGGACAGAAATATTTGTTCCAGGAGTTGGGCATTCGAATGGCAACATGTCAAAATTTGCTTTCGCATCTTTATTTTCAGAAATACAATAAATAAAAAAAATGAAACTTTTAAAGCAGTTGTATATTCAGGTAATCATTGGCGTTATTTTAGGGATAATTGTCGGTTATTTTTTTCCTTCTCTAAATAATGTTGGGAAGATGATTGGTGAGAGTTACATTAATCTCATTAAAATGCTTATTGCGCCATTGATTTTCTTTACTATTACTGCCGGTATAGCAGGTACAGGAAATCTAAAAAAAGCAGGGAGAATAGGAGGAAAGGCTATTATTTATTTTGAAATTATTTCAACGTTTGCCCTCATTTTAGGTGTGGTTGTTTGCAATTTAGTAAAGCCGGGAGAAGGCATATCAATGTCAAATTTTTCAACAGCAAATTTGAGTACAATAGTTGAAAAAGGGAAGGAAGTAAATTGGTCAGATTTTTTTCTTCACATCATACCAAGTAATGTAGTTGATTCTTTTGCCAAGGGAGACATTTTACAGGTTTTATTATTTTCTGTTTTATTTGGTATTGGTTTAAGTAAAATGGGATCAGTAGGAAAATCACTGACACATAATTTTGATAAAATAAACCAGGTGTTATTTGCTATCCTAAACATGATTACTTTATTGAGTCCAATAGGAGCATTTGGAGGAATGTTATATACAACTGGAAAATTTGGTTTTGCTACCCTACTTATATTAGGCAAGTTGATGCTTACCTTTTATGCAACAGCAGCATTTTTTATTTTCGTTGTTTTGGGATTAATCATGAGGTATTATAAATTGAACATTTTCAAACTGCTTTCTTATATCAAAGAAGAAATTTTAATAGTTGTAGGTTCTAGCAGCAGCGAATCCGTTCTCCCCAACCTTATGAGTAAGCTTGAAAATGCTGGATGTTCCCCTACAGTTGTAGGTTTAGTAATTCCTACAGGATATAGTTTTAATTTAGATGGAACTGCTATTTATTTAAGCATGTCAATTATGTTTATAGCACAAGCTTTCAATATACATCTCGATTTTATGCAGCAGCTTTCAATTATTGGAATATTGCTATTAACGAGCAAAGGAGCCGGTGGAATTACAGGTAGCGGTTTTGTTGTTTTGACCTCTACATTAGCTGCAATAAATTATATTCCTTTAGAAGGGTTGGCCATATTGATTGGAGTAGACAGATTTATGAGTCAGGCTAGATCTATTACAAATATGATTGGCAATACGGTGGCAACTGTTGTTATTGCAAAAAATGAAAATTTAATTGATACAGAAGTATACAAAAAAATAGTAGAAAAAAAAGAATACAATAATGATATTATTTTTGAAGAGACAACTGTTATTTCAGTTTTAGTGCCTGAATCAGAAGAAAAAATCAAATCAACAATATAAAATACAAAGCATGCACAATTGTTCAAAATACTATTTATTCTTTACTTTTATTTTACTGGTTAACATAGCACAAGCTCAGGTTGATGAAAGGTATAATGAAGAAGAACCATCAGCATTCATTCCATCTGAAGGCAGTATACAAATTTTAAAACTTAAAAAAAGTTATGCATTAGGGGATGGAATTACATTCCGTTCTGCAAGCGGAGATTTGAATCTAACGCAAAGTTTGCAAACCTCTATGACCGTTAATAGTTCAAACAAAAATTTGAGCAATTCTTCTTCAGCTTTTAATATAGACAGAGCACGATTAAGTTTAGCTGCAAATTTATTTGATTCGAAATTTAATGTGTATGGCAGATTAAACTTGCCAGCAAACTTTCAAAGTACAACTACAGGGTCGAGGTCATTTAATACGGTTTTACAAGAAGCCTATTTTGAATTCAGACCGAGCATTAATCATGCTTTCAATATAGGACTAAGAGCGGATTATATAGATTCAAGAGAAACAAGAATAGAAGGTGAAAGCTTGAGTTTCATCAACAGAAGTTCTATTAGTTCTAGTTTTGATGCGATTTTTGATTTTGGAATTCGATATAAAGGAAACTATCGATTAGGAAGAAAACAATTAATAAGACCTTATTTGTCATTTACTACTGGCGATAGCAGATCATCATTACAAAAAAACTATGGCGGCTTTAAATACGGAGCAAGAGTAGATTATTTGCCATTTGGAAAATTCTCAAAAGGTGGAGAATTCTATATGGATGACTTGGCAAGAGAATCAAAACCAAAATTAGTAATAGGTGGTGTATATAGTTTTAACAATGGAGCTACTTCTGCTTATGGAGTAAATGGTGGCAGATACTTATACGGAGATATAGCACAAAAAATCTTGTTGCCTGATTATATAAGAACAGGGTCAGATTTTCTTTTTAAATATAAAGGAGCGTATGCGCTTGGTAGTTATACACAAACCAAAGTAATTGTGCCAGTTGGTATTGCAGGCTATTTTAAAACAAACGGAACGTATGTAAAGTACACTCAAAATGCACAACAAATTAGCGATAGCGTGTTGTCAAAATTAAATGTAGGAAGAGGTATAAATATTCAAGTAGGTTATTTATTTTCTTCAAACTGGTCAATTGGTTTTAGATACACAGAATTAATGGCAGATGCAAAGTCGCAAAATTTTGCCGATTATAATAAGCACTACACAATGGTAGTATCTAAATACTTATCTGGCAATAATTTAAAAATTCAATTAGAGTTAGGCTATGACCAATTAAATAAGAGTATTATTAAAACACCTACAATTACAGACAATTATTATTCACAATTAATGCTAACAGTACAATTATAAAAATCAAAAACAGTTATGAATACAAAAAAAATGGCATTTTATTGTTTTATGTTGCTGCTTTCATCAAGTAGAATTTTAGCACAAAACAATTCATCAACAAGTTTAATGCAAACAGATTCAACAATTATGCACATAAATGGAGAAGGAACATTTATTAGACTTGGAAAAGGGGAAGGAACAAAAATTAATTTTTTGACAGCCGTTCAGTCAGGCGTTCAATACAATCAATTGGATTCAAATGGAATTAAATCAAATACCAATAGAATGTCATTGAATTTAGTTCGTATTTCGATTACAGCTTCTGGTTATAAGGATAAAATGTCAATGGGTATTATGACTGACT
>CANCPZ010000209.1 GCA_947380175.1 Bacteroidota bacterium
GAAAAATTTCACGAATCAAAAGGAGAGTATAAAGGAAAGAAAAATGGATATGCTTTCTTTTTTACATTATTTTGGTTTTTTGTAAAAGGTTGCTGGGCTACAGGTTTAGCTTATATAATAATTCTGACAGGATGGTTAATCATAAGTACAGTATTATACCTTGGTGGTTTTCATAATACTGCTGGATTTGGTAAATTTATTGGTTTAGCAATGTCTGTTCATGGATTATTAAGAGCAAATTTTATTTTGTATAACAAAAAAGTACTAAATAAAAACATATGGCTTTAATCTTTTGTCCAGAGTGCGGTACTAAGGTTTCTGAATTTGCATCAACATGTTTAAATTGTTCTTATCCAATAAATAAATTGAAAGCAAATTCTTTTTCCGAAACAAAAACAAAAGTAAAAGTTGAAAACACAATAGTTTGGTTACTCGCTTTTTCACCTTTAATCGGAGAACTATTACAATGCCTTATAGCTGGATGTGTGTATGGTGATTTTTGGGAAATGCACTATGATAAATTTTGGCCTGTAACTATTATTTTAAATATAATACTATGTAATATCGATGAGAATAAACTTAAAAATCAAGGTGTTGAAACAGAAGAGTTTGGTTCCACATGGTTAGTTCCAGTTTACTTATTTAGAAGAGCAAAGTTTTTAGGTCATGACCAAGCATATTTTTGGGTTTGGATTGTTTTATTTACATTAGACTTCTTTAGCCTTTTGTAATGAGTTTAATATTTTGTATAGAATGCGGAGCAAAAGTTTCTGAATATGCTAAAAATTGTCCTAATTGTGGGTATCCGATTAATAAATTCCGAACTAATAATCAAGGGATAACCTATGAGGTCACAAAAAAGAATAATGCTGTATGGATTATTGCTGGTTATTTAGCTCCTCTTTTAGCTGTTTTTTTGCACCCAATTTTTACATTAGTTGGAATATTTATTGGAGCTATAAATATTGTTAAAGGAAGTTCTTTACATGGATCGCTTCAAATAATAGAATCAATTTTTTTCGGAATAATTGGTGCTTTTATTAATCTGTTTTTATTTATATTATAATCCTATATTATCGAGGAATTTTGTGCTATAAAATTATTAATTGTGAATATATCACTAGTCTTTGGTTACGAAATATGATTTAAAAGAATTCACAATATATGATAGGAAACTATTATCAACATCTAAAGTTTATATAAATCATGGCTATAATATTTTGTCCAGAATGCGGCACCCAAGTATCTGACCAAGCTCAAGCTTGTATCAAATGCGCTTATCCAATAAACAAATTAAATGTTGGAATTAATAATCAGAATAATGCCACACAAAAAAATTATTCCCAATCATTACCAATAGATAAATCAACAATTCAACCAAGTAGTGGTTTGGTTGTCGCTGGCTATGTTGTCGCTTTTTTGTCTCTATTAATTCTTCCTTTCATTTTTTTAATTGCTGGAATTGTTATCGGTATTATTACAATTTCAAAGGGACAAACAGGACATGGAATTGCTCACATTATTTTATCAATAATACTAGCCTTAATTGGTGCTTCCATTGGTGGATGGGGGTTAACTTTATAAAAAATCAATGTTATGACACTGTTGAACAAAACAAAAAAATGCCCAGACTGTAAAAAAGAAGCTTCAATAGGAGATGGTTTCTGTATGAAATGTGGATTTAATTTTGTTAAATATGAAGAAGAGAGAAAAGCTCGTCTGAAAGAAAATGAGAAGGAGTGTCCCGAATGCAATGTGGTATTGAATAAAGATATTACAGCTTGTACTAATTGTGGATTCCCTTTTTCGGTTGAAAAAAATATCGCACCAAAGGTTCAAAACACAATTCCAATACAAAAAGTTGAAACCAAAGAAGAGCAAAACAAACCAATTAAGAAAGAACCATCACAATTTATCGAAGTAAAAAATGTAGTTCAACAAAAAACTGAACCTAAAGAACAACAAAGCAAACAATTTTCCAATTCACAAAAGCAAATAATAGAAGGAAAAAGAAATTCCAACAAAACACTGTACATATTAATTGGGGTAATTCTACTTTTAGTTATTGGTGGCATCATTTGGTTCTATAATGTAAATTCTAGTCTTAGTCGTTTACAAGAAGAGGCTAACGAAAAAGTTAAACAAGATTCAATAGTTGCATTTGAATCAACTATGGCTGCACAAGCTGACCAGAAAGCACAAGCAATAAAAGATTCGACGGCTTCTTATGTTGCCTCTCAAAATTCATTATCAAACTCCGAAATAGGAAATAAAGATGAGGTTGCAGCAAAAATTTATAAATACTATGAGGATTTACAATTAGATAAACTAGATGCCAATGATTATTTTGTATCTAATGTTTCTCAATTTTACACCAAGAAAAATGTTACCCCTTCCGATATAAATGATATTATTTCGAGTAGTAAATCAGAGTTTAGTAATCCAGAGGTAACTTTAAGTATTGATAATGTTGAATTAAACAAAACCGAAAACGACATCAACTATTATACATTTCAAATACACTTCAAATGTTATCGTACATCAAAAAAAAAGATGGAAGAGTGTGATGAAAGCATTGAAATTGGGGTTAATAAAATGAATGAATTTGTTTCAATTAAAGAATTAAAAATTGAGAATTTAGTTTTTTATAGCGAAGGTGATAACAATAATGGTGATTTACCACCTAGTAAATCAAAAAGATAATTGTTTTTCATTGGCTACAATTTCTTAATTTTTCTTTAAAATCTAAATTTTTTCTTTCGTTAAAATTGAAGTTGCCTTTTCTAAAATTCCATCTTGCAAAAGACCATTATTAATATTACAGCGGATAAAATTTTCTTGGTAAATATTCAAATCCAAATCATCCAGAATTAAGAAATTTTTTATCCTACTTGCATTAATTTCAATATATTTTAAAATATCTTTTTCCCTATCTCCATAATTGGGTGTAACCTCAATAGGGCTTTTTATAACTCCATTGTGTTTAAACACCTCATCTATAATCTCTAAATCATTGTTATACATTAATCTCCAATCGGAACTTAAAACAATTTCAGCATCCGTTTGTTTTAAAATCATATTAAAAACATTTACACATTCTTTATCAAATGGGTAAGCATAAAGTTGGTGAACAGGCAACCTACTTGTTTCTTCTGTTGCCAAAACACCATCAATATCCAGTAGTATTACTTTCATTGAATTTAAAAATTAAAAGCTTCGTTGCTAAATACAACCCTGTTAATGATAGCTAGTAAAATTTAGTTTTTACAAATTTACAATTCATTTTTTCGGATCTAATAAAATAAATACCTTCTTGCAATTCAGCTATATCAATTTCTGATATAAATGAAGATGTGGTATAGTCTTTTATTATTTTACCTGTTATGTCAATTAATTCTAGGTGCAATCCAGGTGAAACACCTTCTATTTTTAAAAGATTATGAACCGGATTTGGAAAAAGCAACAGTTGATTTTTGTTATTTGTTGCTTCAGTTATATTGGTTGCTGCTGACAAAATAATTTTACCCTTGCAAGTACTTATGCTAGGCGATAAAGTAATTATACTTGAATAGCTGGTATCAATAGCCGTAACAGTATACGAAGTAGATGTTCCGGTAACGGGAACAGTAAAATTGGGTGTTGGGTTTCTAAAAACTTGAATTGCAAATGGCGTTACTGACGACTGCAATGTAATAATATCGCCAACAGCACAATTTACATCAATTGTATTATTACCCGACGAAGGCATTGTAATAATGTGGGTTGTTTGTGCCTTAGCACTTGTAAACAATATTGCCATTACGTAAATTAAAATTGCGGAGATGTGTTTCATGATTTGAATTTTAAATTTTTTTTAAAGTAAATATATGCATTTTGCGTATAAAAATTACCAGAAGTTTTGTGTAATTTGTCCTAGTAGTTATCATTTATTGGCAACTAAAATAAAAAAGATTAATATAAAGTTAATTAACCTAAACCAAAATAACAGCGCTTATGCTATGCGAAATAACATTTATTTAACCAATAAATAATTTAATTAGCAAACCTACTCCGTAAAAAGAAATTACTAT
>CANCPZ010000210.1 GCA_947380175.1 Bacteroidota bacterium
TAATAGCGATGCAATTATTACGATTAAAACTTTATTTCGCAGGGTATTAATATTCATTAATTTAAAAAAAAGATTTAATAGATTCTTCCATCCATAATTTATTGCTCTGTTGAACAAAATAGTAAATAATAATTGTTGTAATTACTCCAATTAAAGCGCCCGCTAAAACATCTTCTAAAAAATGTTGCGATAAATAAATTCTCGAATATCCAACCAGAAAGGCTATAAAAAAAAGGAGTGTTTTAACAATTTTGTTTTTTGTTAAAAAAGCCAAACCTAAATATAAGCAAAATGCACAAGTGGTATGACCTGACGGAAAACTGTTATATAAATAATTGTTTACGCCAGGTATAAAATACAAATTATGGATTCCTTCAAAAAATTTTTTTGGTCTTACCACACCGGCAAAAAGTGTGTGTTTTAATAGTTGGGTAATTAAAGATGCAATAATATTGGATACACCAACAATGATCGCATATCTTAGTTTTACAGCTAAAAGGATAACCACTACCAATAATGCAACAACACCATCACCTAAAAACGTGAAGAAATAAAAAAAGATATCGAAAAATGTATTATGAAAGGTGTTAAACTCCAAATGAGTATTACTCTTTGAATTAAAGGTTAATAGAACCGCACTTAATAAACTAAAAATAGTGAAGGGAACTAAAAACGAACTATTAGATTTCAGGATAGCTTTCACAAAAAAATTGCAGTTGGTACAAAATATAGAATTTAATACGAGCCGATTACATGAAGCAATTGATTTATCTGACTATCCCAAAGCAATTTAGAAGTATTAAAATCTGCTGCTTCGTCTGCAAAATCAACAACCATAAGAGATATATCACCAGTTAAATCATCGCGTTCAATTCTAAATTCAAAATACGTACCATCAGGTTTATCAAGCCACTGAAGTCTTAAAAACTTTTCTTCTTTAAAGCCAATTAATTTTGCTTTTTGTTCGCTACCTTCCCATACAAATGTAAAAATCCCATCACGTATATTAACATCGTCTGCAAACCACTCTGACAATCCACTTGGAGATGTTAAAAATTCATATAAAATACCTGGAGATGTATGTAAAACGTATTCTAATTCAAATTTACCTTTAGGTTCTTTTTTAGGTAATGACGCACCTTTTTTATTACCGTCATTTGAAACAGCTACGGTTAAAGAAGCCATAGGGTTTGTAAATGTCCTTAATTGCTTAGGTACTTTAGGTGCTTTTTTTAACCGTTTAGTACTCGCAATAAGCTGCTCAATTAAAATATCATTCTCAATAATTGGCTCTTCTTCGTCTTTTTGTTTTTTCTTTTTTCTTTTTGGCTTTTTTCTTGGTTCCGTTTTCCCTAATCTCAAATTCTGTTCAATCTTACGCAAACGCTCTTCATTTACAGCTTCAAAAGACTTGATAACTCTTTTTTCAGGTGTAACAACTTTTACTTTTTTAACTTTTGGAACCTCGGCTTCAGCACTTTTTTTTACGCTTTTTTCAACTATTATTTTTTTAGTTTCCTTAATACTTTTTAAAGGAATATTTTTTTTAGTTGATTTTACTTTTTTCCCTACAACTACTTTTTTTACTGGCTTTAATACTTTTTTAACCTCTGTTTTAGATGAAGCAACTTTCTTTTTTACAGAAGGAGCAGGTTTAGTTATTTTAGCTTTAGCAGCAGGTTTAGTCGTTTTTAAAATTACCTTTTTACCCAATTTTTTTGGTGTATTTTTTTTTGAAACGACCTTTATTTTTGTAGATTTCGATGTTTTTTTCACTTTATTATAAACTTTGTTTTTTACACTAAATAAATACTATAAAACAAAATCTCCGCAATATATAAAAAAATATATTCTTACCAAGATTTTATTAGTTAAAAAAATACAAATGCTACTAAAAAAACTGATGATGTTTTTTTAATAGCATTTATGGCAATAAAAAAAGCGCCCTACAATTTAGTAAGGCGCTTTCTAAAACCATGGCGTGATTTTAGATTTTATTCAGCATTTCTGCAGAACAAAATATTATTCAGACTTTTTTGATTTTTTTTCTGTTGCTTCCATATCTGCTTTTAGATTTGAAAGAACATCAATATCACCAAGTGTAGTTTTTTCAACACTGTCTTTTACTTTTTTAGCGGCTTTTTTAGCTTCATCACCTGCTGCTTTTTTCTCTGAAGCAACAACTTCTTTTTCAGCTGCAATCACCTCTTCATTTATTTTACTATGAGAAACAATGATTTTTTTGCCTTCCTTGTTAAATTCAAGCACTTTAAAATCTAATACTTCTTCTACCTTAGCACTATTACCATCTTCTTTTAATAAGTGGCGTGTTGGTGCAAAAGCTTCAACTCCATAAGGCATAGAAACAATTGCTCCTTTTTCCATTATATTAATAATTGTGCCTTGGTGAATAGAATCAAGTGTAAATATTGTTTCGAAAACATCCCATGGATTTTCTTCCAATTGTTTGTGTCCTAAACTTAATCTGCGGTTTTCACCATCAATATCTAAAACAACTACATCAATTTTATCACCTATTTTAGTAAATTCTGATGGATGTTTGATTTTTTTAGACCAAGATAAATCAGATATATGGATTAACCCATCAACACCTTCTTCTAATTCAACAAAAATACCAAAGTTTGTAAAGTTGCGAACAGTTGCAGAGTGCTTAGTACCTTTTGCATATTTATCTAATACAATAGACCATGGATCAGGCATTAATTGTTTAATACCTAAACTCATTTTACGCTCTTCGCGGTCAAGTGTTAATACAACCGCTTCTATTTCATCACCAACTTTCAAAAAGTCATGTGCTGTGCGCAAATGTTGGCTCCAGCTCATTTCTGAAACGTGAATCAACCCTTCAACACCTTGTGCAATTTCTACAAAAGCACCATAATCAGCAATAACAACCACTTTACCTTTTACTTTATCTCCAATAGCTAAATCAGCTTTCAACGAATCCCATGGATGAGCAGAAAGTTGTTTTAAACCCAATGCAATACGTTTTTTCTCATTATCAAAATCAAGAATAACGACATTGATTTTTTGATCTAATTTAACGATTTCTTCAGGATGATTGATACGGCCCCAAGATAAATCTGTAATATGAATAAGACCATCAACACCACCTAAATCAATAAACACACCATAAGAAGTAATGTTTTTAACAGTACCTTCTAATACTTGCCCTTTTTCTAATTTAGATATGATTTCTTTTTTCTGTAATTCTAATTCAGCTTCAATTAATGCTTTGTGAGATACTACAACATTTTTAAACTCATTGTTGATTTTCACAACTTTAAATTCCATTGTTTTACCTACATATACATCATAATCACGGATTTGTTTAACATCAATTTGTGAGCCAGGTAAAAATGCTTCAATACCAAATACATCAGCAATCAAGCCACCTTTAGTACGACATTTAACATACCCTTTAATGATTTCGTCATTAACAAGAGCTGAGTTAACTCTTTCCCACGATTTCATTGCACGAGCAGTTTTGTGAGAAAGGATTAATTGACCACTTTTATCTTCTTGACTTTCTACATATACTTCAACCGTATCACCAATTTTTAAATCTGGATTGTAACGGAATTCTGTTAATTGAACAACTCCATCAGATTTATATCCGATATTGACTACAACTTCTTTGTTATTTTTAGCAACTACTTTACCATCAATTATTTCGTTTGCGGCAACCGATTTAAGCGTTTTTTCATACAAAGAATCTAATTGATCGCGTTCTTCTTTTGAATAATTTTCGTGTTTTTTTCCAACTGCGCTCCAGTCAAAATTTTCTAAATCTACACTTGTTGTTAATGTTTCAGCCATTTTTTTATCTAAAGCTTTTCTTCAGATCATTTGTTTTTGTATCCAAATACTATAAATGTATTTGAAGAGGTTAGTAATTTAATTTATTTATCCTTAACTAAAATAAGGGAGCACAAATATATGGAATTTTGAGTTTGACGGTATTTTTTATGAAAATATTTTTCAAACAAGCAATTTTAATAAAAATACAATCAGTCGATTACTTTAAATCTTATAAATTTGA
>CANCPZ010000211.1 GCA_947380175.1 Bacteroidota bacterium
ATTAAACGAAATGATTGAGTAACACAACATTGCCAAAATCAACCATTTCAAAAATGTTAATACATAAAACAGTCCTAAATTATTATGTACTAAATGATGTAAGCCTAATTCGCTCACAACTAATATTAATGTTGAAACTGATAGCAAAACCACAGTTATAAAAAGCATATAAAAAGAAATTACCCTTTGCTGAAGGGGATTTCGAACTTCAATTTCATGATATGTTTCGTTAAACGAATTTATCATTGCATTAAAGCCATTTGTAGAAAAGTAAAGGGCAGAAATAAAACCAAAAGACAATAAGCCGCCATGCTGATTTTTGATAATATCTGTAATCGTATCTTCGGTTGCCTCAAATGCTGATCGAGGCATTACATTTTGCATTAAGGTTAAAAGATAATCCTGAAAATTATGAATTGGGATATATGGAATAAGGGTAAATAAAAAAATAACAGAAGGAAATAATGCCAAAAAAAAACTAAATGCTAATGATGATGCACGCATATTTAATGTGCCATTCCAAATACCTGAAATAAAAAACTTAGAAACAATATAAAGCGACAACCCTTCAAAACCAGGCAACACAATACGCTTACTAACCTTTATTATATTATAAATTAGATTAATTTTAATAAGTCGCTTAACAGTTTTTGGGCGCATATTAAATTGCTTTAAGGCTTAAATCAAGACTTTTAACATGATGTGTTAGTGCTCCTATAGAAATAAAATCAACATTACATCTAGCATAATTTGCTATGTTTTTTTCTGTAATACCTCCAGATGCTTCGGTTTCATAAGTGCCAGCAATTAATTTTAACGCTTTTTTAATATCTGGAATCGAAAAATTATCAAGCATAATTCGATGAATGTTTCCAACTGCTAATATTTGTTTTACCTCATCAATACTCCTTGCCTCTACTTCAATCTTTAATTTTTTATTTTTTGATTTCAAATATGTATTCGCTGCATTAATAGCTTGCCCAATGCCTCCCGCATAATCAATATGATTATCTTTTATCAAAATCATATCATATAAACCTATACGGTGATTAGCTCCACCACCAAGCAATACGGCCCATTTTTCACACCCGCGAAAATTGGGAGTTGTTTTTCGAGTATCAATTACTTTTGTTTTTGTTCCACGACAAAGTTCAACCAAATGGTTTGTTTTAGTAGCAATTCCGCTCATGCGTTGCATACAATTAAGTACCAATCGTTCTGCTAATAATATGGATTGAGATTTACCCTTTACCGTTAATACAATATCGCCAACTTTTATTTTGGCTCCATCTTTAATTAACACGTTCACTTTTAAGGAATCATCTACAATTTTAAATATTTCAACAGCCAAAGTAACACCAGCTACAATTCCGTTTTCTTTAACTAGCAAATGAGCTTTTCCATTAGCTGAAGCAGGTATACAAGCAAGCGATGTATGATCCCCATCACCCATATCTTCGGATAAAGCCTGTTTTACAAATTGAGGAATATTAAAATTATATAAACTTTCTGGTGCTATTTTTTTACTCATTTTCAGTTTCAATTCTAAATTGCTGAATAAGCGTTTCAGCTCCCAAAGTTTTAATTAAAAAATATGTTCTAAATTTCCCATTGGTTGTTTCGATAGTACCGATAACATATTGTGAACTATATTTAGGTGAATTATATTTAGGATCACTTTTATGAGCAATGGTGTACGTCTTAACAGGATGCTTGGTAAAAAAATCTTTCAAAATCATTTCGGCTTGTTGCTTACTATAAACATCCTCCTGATCAATTACCTTCAAGTCAATGTTTTCAATAAAATATTTAGAAATATTTTTAGGATTACCTGAGCGAATTGCAGATGCAATTTCATCAATCACATCAATTGAAAAAGCCAAAGCAGAAATTGAAAAGGCAAACAAAAGAATATATTTAATTTTCATTTGAGTATTTATTTAATTTAGAAAAGTCAAAAATTAAGCCAATTAAAATTATACAAATTTTAATGTTTTGTATTAACACAAAAATATAGTTTTTTTTGCATAAAATATTCTCAAAACTAAAATTACATATTGTGTAAAAAAATCATTGTATTTTCACAAGATTATAAAACAAAATTTAAAATGAAAATTACACTTATCCTAAACGGGAAAACTGAAGACGATTATATTTTAAAGGGCTTTTCGATATACGAACAAAGACTTAAACATTATATTGCATTTGATACAATTATTATTCCAGGATTAAAAAATGCAAAAGCATTAGATTTTGAACAGCAGAAAAAAAAAGAAGCCGAATTAATCTTTAAAAACATACAACCATCGGATAAAGTAATTTTACTTGATGAAAATGGGAAGGAATATTCTTCAATTGAATTTTCAGAACTTATTCAAAAACAAATGAATTCGGGCATAAAAAATTTAGTATTTGTAGTTGGAGGCCCTTATGGGTTTTCGGACGATGTTTATGCAAGAGCTAATGGGAAACTATCGCTTTCTAAAATGACTTTTTCGCATCAAATGGTTCGTTTATTTTTTTCGGAACAACTATATAGATCGATGACAATTTTAAAGAACGAACCTTATCATCATCAATAAGAAAGTAGAATAAACAACTACAATACCAAAACTAAATCAGCTCAACACCTTTTTCGGTAAGCTTTACAAGACGCTCCCGATACAATGCACCAATTGCTTTTTTAAACGCCTTTTTACTGATTTGCAATTTTACTTTAATATCCTCTGGCGAGCTATTATCATTTAGCGGGAGAAAACCATTTTGCTCCTTCATCAATTTTAAGATTCGCCATTTAACATCATCCACCAATTCGAATCCACTTTTTTGAAGACTTAAATCAATTTTATTATCCTCACGAACACGCTTTACAAAACCTTTTATCTTATCTCCTATACGAATAGTTTCATAAATTTCGTTCTTGTAAATTAAACCACTATAAAGGTTGTTTACAATGGCATTATAACCCAGGTCGGTTTCGGAATAAACCAACAAATCAACAATATCACCTTCCTGCACATTTATATTTTCGCGTTCAATAAATCGATTCAATTTTGTTGATCCTACCAAGCGATTGGTCTCTTCATCAACATAAACAAAAACAACATAACTTTTTCGAGGCTCCATTCGATGCGCTTGTTCGCGAAATGGCACAAGTAAATCTTTATCCATTCCCCAATCCATAAATGCACCAATTTCATTTACTTGTTTTGCTTCCAAAAAAGCAAACGATTCGGAAGTTGCATAAGGCTCTTTAGTAGTTGCTATAAGTCTATCGTCAGAGTCTCTAAAAATAAATACATTTAATAAATCGCCAATTTTTGTACCTGCAGGAACCCATTTGGTAGGCATCAATATTTCAACATCACCCTCTCGCAAATAAATACCAAAATCGAGTTCTTTAACTACTTCCAACTCATTATATGTTCCTACGTTTATCAATTTAAAAGTATTTATATTTTTTAAATGCTGTTATTAAAATTAATAACAGCATTTAAAAAATATGGTTAATTAATATTTCCATTTTCTTCATCATGCTTTTTTAAACGCTCGAGAAAAGATGTTACAAAAGATAAAATAAAACTGAACAACAATGCCCACCAAAAACTTTGAACATGAAATTCGTGAACAAGCTTTGCCGTTAGTATTATCATCAATGCATTTATAACCAATAAAAACAAGCCAAACGAGAATATGGTTACGGGAATTGTTAAGATTATCATAATTGGTTTTACTACGGTATTTAAAAAGGCTAAAACTGCCGCAACTATAAGAGCTGTAATAAAACTATTATTATCAATACGAATGTGAGGGCTTAAAAGATAAGACGAAATTAAAACAGCTAAGGTTGAAATAATAAGTTGTATAATAAATTTCATTTGATTTTTTATAGATTGTAAAGGTAATAAATTAAAATATTCTCGTTTTTATTTTTATGAACTTTCATTTTTTAAAATAAATCCAAACAAAGCTAACCCATTAAAAAAATTATGCAAAAAAAAACTGCATTCATTAATCTTTTAAAGGAGAATACCGAATAATATAAATTAAA
>CANCPZ010000212.1 GCA_947380175.1 Bacteroidota bacterium
ATTCCCGACGAGGTTAAGTTTTATTATATGTTAAAAGATAAAAAAACAGGAGAAAACAAGGAGTTTGATAAATGGCCTGAAAACTGGGATCAGCTTTATGACTATGTGAGTAATAGAACCGAAGTAACTAAAAAAGGTGTTGATGCAAAAATTAAGGACTTTTCAATTACCGGTTTAGATAGTGTAAATTATACGGATGAAATTATTGAAAATCCCAAAACTAATTTTTTATTGATTTGCTACGATCTTGAAAAAACAAATAAAAGTGTATTTGGTAAGATAAATGACTTTTCAAATTTATGCAAAAATGATAGCGTAAAGTTTGTAGTACTTACATCATCTTCAAAAGAAACAATTGAAAAATTTAAAAAGGAAGTAAAAACTACTATTGACTTTTATAACACCGATGGAACTGTTTTAAAAACAATGATTCGATCAAATCCTGGATTAATGATGATTAAAGCTGGCACTGTAGTTAACATGTGGCATTATCATTCTTTTCCATCATACGATGATTTAAAGGGTAACGATTTTAAGAAATAAAATGTGATAAAATTTATTTTCAGACGATTGTTTTACGGATTTTTAGTATTATTAGGCGTAATCACTGTTGTTTTTTTGTTGTTCAATGTGCTTCCTGGTGATCCAGCCCGGATGATGTTAGGCCAGCGTGCTGATCAAGCTTCTATTGTTGCTATTAATAAGGATTTGGGAAGAGATCAACCTTTGACTACTCAGTTTTTAATTTACCTAAATGATTTGTCGCCTATTTCTGTTCATGACCCAGATAATACAGACCATTTTTTGTATTTAAATCCCCATAAATATTCAAGTTTTCAAAAACTTTTTTCGGTATCGGCAACAAAAGTAATTGTTATTAAATGGCCCTATTTACGTAGATCTTATATCACCAAACGAAAAGTGTCAGATATTATCATAGAAACATTACCCGAAACTACTGTGCTTGCATTATCTGCGATAATTTTTGGTTCGTTTTTTGGTATTTCAATCGGGATATTTTCAGCAATCAAAAAAAATTCTTGGTTTGATAAATCATCTTTAATTTTTGCCATTTTTGGAATGGCATTACCATCCTTTTTTATTGGGTTATTAATTGCTTGGTTTTTTGGATTCATTCTTCGTAAATACACAGGTCTTAGTCATGTAGGTTCGTTGTTTACTACCGATGATTTTGGAGATGAGCACCTAGATCTCAAAAATTTAATTCTACCAACTATCACGCTTGGATTGCGTCCTTTAGCTATAATAATTCAACTTACCCGTAGTTCTTTATTGGACGTGCTTTCGCAAGATTATATAAGAACAGCAACAGCAAAAGGGGTAAGTTTTTACAAAGTGGTTTTTAAACATGCGTTAAAAAATGCGCTTAATCCTGTAATAACAGCTGTTTCAGGTTGGTTTGCAGGCTTGATGGCAGGAGCGGTATTTGTTGAAATTATTTTTAATTGGAAAGGTATTGGATATGAGGTTGTGGACGCCCTTAATAAAAATGATTTACCGGTAGTTATGGGTTCTACTTTGGTTTTTGCATCGATATTTGTAATAATTAATATCGGAGTGGACATTGTTTATGGGGTTTTAGACCCACGAATTAGGTTACAATAATTTGCTTATTTTTTAAAAGTATGAGAAGAAAGATTTTGGCAGGAAACTGGAAAATGAATAAAACATATTCCGAAGGTCTTCAACTAGTTGATGAAATTGTCGAATTATTTAATGCCCAGCCTGTTGATGGGGTTGAAAAAATACTAGCACCTTCATTTATTCATCTTTCAGCTGTGATTGAAAAGGTAAAATTGATTAAGAATTTTTCTGTAGCAAGTCAAAACTGTCATCATCAGAAAAATGGAGCTTATACCGGCGAAGTGTCAGCTGAAATGGTTAAGTCTACAGGGGCTACTTATGTTATAATTGGTCATTCTGAGCGTAGATCTTTTTTTAGCGAAAATAGTGTTGTGCTTAGCCAAAAAGTGAATATTGCTTTATTAAATAATTTGAATCCGATATTTTGTATTGGCGAAAGTCTTGAAGAACGAAATGCAAATACACACTTAGAGGCAGTTAGAAAGCAGTTGAAAGAAACGGTATTTAATTTATCAGAATCCGACTTCAGTAAATTGATTATTGCTTATGAACCAATATGGGCGATAGGAACAGGTGTAACAGCCACTAGTCATCAAGCGCAAGGAATGCACAACTTTATCCGATCCGAAATAAATAAAAAATATGGAAAGGTTATTTCTGAAAACATTCCAATTATTTACGGTGGTAGTTGTAATGCAAAAAATGCAAAGGAATTATTTGCCTGTCTTGATGTTGATGGTGGTTTAATAGGTGGAGCATCTCTGATTGCCGAAGAATTATTTTCTATTGCTAATTCATTTCCCATATAACCAAAAGTTTCTGAAAAATATTTATGCATTCAATTATTTTGGATAACATAAATTAACTTAAATACTACTTTATGTCAATAAATTATATTGAAATTTCTGTTAATGTTGAACCTAAAGAACAAGGTAGTGATGTGCTGATAGCACAACTTTCTGAAATAGGATTTGAAAGTTTTGTAGAAACAGGTGCCGGTTTTACTGCATATATTCAAGCTGGAGAGTATTCTGAAAAAACTATCAAGGAAATATTTTTAGAATATAAAGATTTCTTCAAAATAAATTACACCTCTAAAAATATTCCTCCGCAAAACTGGAACAAGGACTGGGAAAGTAATTTTCATCCGATAGACATAGATGGGAAATGCTTTATACGTGCGCCTTTTCATTCTTTAGATAAGAAATATATTTATGATATTATTATTGAGCCTAAAATGTCCTTTGGAACAGGGCATCACAATACCACTCAGTTAATGATTCAGAAGTTAATGCAGCTAGATGTCAAAAAAAAATCATTGCTGGATATGGGTTGTGGAACAGGAGTATTAGCAATAGTTGCATCTATGATGGGTGCCAATCCAATTACTGCTGTTGATATAGATCAATGGAGTTATGAGAATACCATTGAAAATTTGCAAAAAAATAATATCAATAATGTTTCTGTTTATAAACAAAATTCACAAATTTTGGAAGGGAAATTTTTTTATACTATTTTAGCAAATATTAATAAAAATATCTTGTTATCAGATATGGACATCTATTTTTCTTGTTTGGAAAAAGGAGGCAATTTGGTTTTGAGTGGTTTTTTTGAAACAGATGTTAGCGAATTATCCGAAAAAGCAGGAAAAATTGGTTTGGAATTTAAAGAAAAGTGTGTTAAAGATCAGTGGACAATGCTTCACTTTATTAAGAAATAAAACATTTATAAACATGAGAAAAATTCAGTATGTATTTTTGTTTTTTGCAGTTTTTTGTTTTTCGCAAAAATCAATAGCTCAATTAAATCCCATAAAACAATTTACTGAAGACAAAATTTTATTTTTGGAAGATGTGAAGGTTATGTTTGAAGCTACAACTATGGATAAGAGAGAAAGAGGACGTTTTTTAGAACCTTTTACCCTTGCATGGAACTCTCCAAAATGTAATGATAATTTAAAAAAAGCTGTTTATTCCACCTGTAACTTAATGTTAAAGAAAAAGTTTAGGATTTTGCCTGAATACATGACCTATTTAACATCGGTGATGAATTTTATAAATTCTGACTTAACTGAAACTAATTTTCTTGCTTGGGAAGATTGTATCAATAAAATATTGAATGGAAAAAATACAAGGTATTTTTCCGATTATCTTGATATGAGTCAAAACCTGTTTGAATCAAATACCTTTTATAGAACAGCAGTTGTTTCATACGCATCAAATAACAATTCATATATCTTTGAATATGACAGTGTTCCAAAAGTTGTTTTTAAAAGTTTAAATCTTCGGTTTTTTAACAATCAAAATGATAGTAGTGTTGTATACAATACAAGCGGGGTGTATTACCCATATAAAGGTTTGTTTATTGGGGTTGGAGGCAAGGTTAATTGGAAACGTGTTGGAATAGAAGATAATGTTGTTTGGGCTGAATTAAAAAAATATCA
>CANCPZ010000213.1 GCA_947380175.1 Bacteroidota bacterium
ACGATTGCAAATTCTTATTCAGCACTATCAAAATAACGTTAAAATGTTTTTTTTACTAGATGAAATTTTAAAAGGTACTAATTCTAAGGATCAACATAAAGGTTCTGAATCATTAATTAAAAAAATTATAAAATTGAATGGAGTAGGTATAGTTGCTACCCATGATGTAGAATTATCGCAATTACAAAATGAATTTCCAAATCAGATCGAAAATTTGTGTTTCGAAATTACAATTGATAGCGATAAATTAAATTTCGATTATAAATTAAAACCTGGTGTTTGCAAAACTATGAATGCTTCTTTTTTAATGAAAAAAATGGAAATAATTGATTAAAAATTACAACACCAATTGTTCATTTTGAATTACTAACTTTACCATCTATTAATTAAAATCTTTAAAAAAAATGGCATTAGAAGAAAAAATAAATGCAGACATTAAAACTGCAATGTTAGCGCGCGAAGCTTCAAAATTAGAGGCGCTTCGTGCTATAAAATCAGCTATTATTCTCTTGAAAACTTCATCCGAAGGTTATTCTGACGAGTCTGAACAAAAGGCTTTGTTGAAAATGGTAAAGCAACGTAAGGAAACTGCTGATGTTTATACTATACAAAATCGTCCAGAATTAGCTGAAATAGAATTAGCGCAAGCGGCAATTATAGAAGCTTACTTACCTAAACAAATGTCTCAAGATGAAATAAAATCAGCGTTAGTAAACATAATTACTACTTGCGGAGCATCTTCTCCTGCCGATATGGGTAAAGTGATGGGCTTGGCTTCAAAACAATTAGCTGGTAAAGCCGATGGTAAATTAATTTCAACAATTGTTAAAGAACTTTTGAATAACTAATATTTTAATTTATTTTAACAAAAAAAATCTCGCAATTTTATTTGCGAGATTTTTTTTTAATTTATTAATCTTAGAAATGCCATAAGTCATGTTCATATTTAAAGATGTCATCTTTAACTCTTTCCGCCTCTAATTGTGCATTTAAGCCCATTGTATATTCACTGATTACACGTTCAAAAACATTACTTTCTTTTACAACATAGCTTGCAAACATCCGTTTCCAAAATATGTCTTCCATCGTACGTCTTTCTGCATCATTATGTCTCATGTATACTTCTTGGTTTGCAAATACAGGTCTTGCTTCTGGGAAATATATCCAGAACAATGAGGCATCTCCAATTGGAGCTCCTGATATTGGATCTAATTTTGCTTTTAATACACCAATACCTATAATACGAACATCTAAAACAGAACGTTGTTTATCAAAAAACCAATCTTCTTTAAGTTGATATTTTGTAACTTCCGCATCATGAGCTATACCTGCCATTGCTGAAACTCCTGTTACTGCATTAACAGCCATTGAAGAATCATATGTAGTTAATTTAGCAAGCACTTCAGAGCGTGTTAATTCAGATTTAAAATCATCTTCTTCAAAGCAAGAAATTGTTCTATCATAAATACCTTTTGTAGCAGCATCCTTTATCACATCAAATAAACTTTTTCTTTCATCTATTGGTTTTATTGGATAGTAAAGTGGTTGGTTTATTTTTTGTTTAAGATCTATTACACGCCAAACTCTTTTACTCCACATTACATCTGCTTCGCGCAAAGGTGTGTAAGGAACAGCTCTTCTTGAACGTGTATTTTCTTTTGTATAGATTCCGTCAGGATATTTTGACGGAGCTAATACATTAGGTGTAACTGTAAATGTTTTATAAGCAAAGCTTTTTAAATTTTTATTTGCTTTATATTTAGTTTCCCATTTATAATTACCAGCATTACTTTTTGTTGAAAGTAACATAACAGATAGTACAGAAAAAAGAATTGTTATTTTTCTCATAATAGACCTCCTTTATTAATTATTTAACTTTTAATGTACAACCACCACTTAGTTTTCTTTTGCCCTCAGGCGCCATAACCCAAACTTCTTCAATAATGATACGCGAACCTTTTGTAGCTTTGTTTAACATAGTTCTTTGCTGTCCCGTTACTCCTGGTCCTTGAGCTGGAGCATCCACAAATAATCCACTTTGCACCATAGAAAGGTTCCAAGATACTACTGGGAATTTCAAATCAAATACGAAGTCTTTTAATGACGCAATTACACCACTTGCAACAGCTAACTCGCCTTTCCCAATATATCCATCACCTTCAACACCACCAAAAGATGCTACTGGACTTGGTACTTTTTTAACACGAAACATATAAGGAGGACCAGCAGGTTTATTTCCAGAAGATGTTTTTTTACTTACGTTAATTGCAACCTCTCCTTTAGCATCACCGCCTACAACATTTACAATAAAATGTCCTCCACCTTTATTAATAATACTATTTCCAGCTCCTGTAATCGTTGCCTGAACATTAGCTGGTGCAACACCTGCAACCGAAATATCCACAGGGTTTTCTACTTTAATGTAAAATACATTCATTTTTGTAGCAGAAACAGCCATGGATGGCTTTGCAACAGTATAACTTGCATGAAATGGGTATGGTTTTATTGAATTGTCTGGTGCTTTTACATTAATTACACCTGTATAATCTTGGTCCCCTTCTGCCGAAGTACGAACAACGTATTTACCAACACCATTAGTAACATCTACTTTTGTTCCTTCACCAATTAATTTAGGATGTTTTGCATCTGAAGTATCTACTTTACCAATTAATACTTCTGGGTTTTGAGTAGAGCTATGAGCAGAAACAAATATATCAGCAGTGTATTCTTCCCCTGCAGTTATATAATTTGCATTTGCCACAACCTTTGCCTCAATTTGATCAAATTTAAAATCTCCAGCATCAACTTCTTTTAACAAAATTCCAACAACACTACTTTCAGCATTTTTTACATCATTTTTGATTTTTGCTAAAGTAGCAAATACTGCTGCAGCAGGATTGTGTTCGAATAAATTTCCAGCCCACGAAATTAACATATGATCACCAACGGAAAACATTTTTTCAGTACTTAACCCTAAATCTAATTCCTTTCTTTGTTTTTCGGGAACAAGTGCAAGCATATCCTTTTTAAACTTGTCGATTTTTTCTTTCAAGTCTTTAGCCATACCTGTAGGCTCTTCTGGATCAGCTCCGGCACCAATTAGTATTTCTGTTGGAATATTTGCATCGTCTTTACCATCTAAGTATCTCAATTGACAGGTATCAATTTTTTCTTTAGGTAATTTTTTTAGTTTTTGATAAATTTCTCCCCTTACTTCATCAATAAAACTACATAACTCAGTTGAGTATTTTTTTGCTTCCAATGCTTTTTTATACCACGCTTCTGTTTTAGTTTTATTTTCCTTCATCGCACCTTCAAATTTTGTATACAACATACCATTCTTTCCGTCAAAGTTTGTATTTGTTGTATTTAAACCTTCTTCAATAGTAACAAAGGCGTTCAGAATTTCTTTTGATACGTTTAATGCCAAAAGTGCTGTTAGCACCAAGTACATCATTCCTATCATCTTCTGCCTTGGGGTTTCTTTGCCTCCTGACATATTAGTATTTTAGTTTTATTAGATTATTAATAATTGTTAAAAAAAATTAATAATGGAGGTTTTCTCCATTATTAATCAAATAATTTTTTTGTTACTATTTTCTCATAGCAGTTAGCATATTGCCATACACTGTATTCAAAGATTCTAAATTAGAAGAAAGTTGTGCGATTTGTTCTTTATATTTTTTAGTATCGTCAACAGATTCATTTAAGTTTTTTAATAAATCTTCTAACCCACCATAAAATTTAGATGTTGCATTTAAATGTTCACTTGAACCTTGCAATTGCAATTCGTAAGATGCGTTCAGAGCAGATAAATTTTTAGAAACTTTAGAAATTTGTTCGCCAAAAGATGAACTTTCATCTTGGGATATTGATAATCCATTTAATGATTCAGCAGCTTTAGAGTATGATTCAGATAGATTATCAACATTTTTTGCTGCAGACTTTACACTTGATACATAATCATTTGTTGCAACCGAGGCATCTGTAATATTATTGAGTTTACCAGCTTGGTCACTTAAACTACG
>CANCPZ010000214.1 GCA_947380175.1 Bacteroidota bacterium
AAAATAAATTTTAATCTTGGCTTCTCCATAAGCATACCCGCTCATTGTAAGGCGGTTCCGTTCAACTCAATTTTATCTGCAATTTAAAGTAGGACCTCCTCTCCGAATCATGTTTTTTGCTTAAATTGCAGATAAAATCCTAAATGTTATGCCCAATGCTAGGACGACCTTACAACAAAAAACAAACCGACAGGAAAAACTAACTTTGGACTGTAAAATTTGACAACAGAATAAATGACATTAGACCAATACATTGACAACATAAATAAACGATACAAACTTGGTAATGCGACCGAGCATACTTTTCGTGGCGACCTGCAAACACTTTTAGAAAGTTTAGTGCCCGAAATCAAGGCGACCAACGAACCAAAGAGACAATCTTGTGGAGCACCCGACTACATTCTGACCAAAAAAGAAATTCCAGTAGGTTTTATTGAAGCAAAGGACATTGGCGACAAAGACCTTGAAGGAGCAAAGAAAACTGGCAACAAAGAACAGTTCGACCGTTATAAAGCTTCATTAAACAACTTAATTTTCACCGACTATTTAGAATTCCATTTATACATTGACGGAATTTTTATTACAAAAATTGCAATTGCTGAAATACAAAACAGCACTATCGTTCCGTTGCCTAACAACTTTGGAACTTTTACAAACCTCATCAAAGACTTTTGCTCCCACATTGGGCAGACAATAAAAAATTCAAAAAAACTGGCAGAAATGATGGCGGGCAAAGCCCGTCTTCTTTCTGATGTTATTGAAAAGGCTTTGACAAGTGACGAAACTCAGAATGAGAATAGCACACTTAAAGACCAAATGAATGCCTTTAAGGAAATACTAATTCACGATATTACACCAAAAGGCTTTGCCGATGTTTACGCTCAAACAATTGCTTATGGAATGTTTGCGGCTCGTTTACACGACCCAACTTTACCAACATTTAGCCGACAAGAAGCCGCTGAATTAATTCCAAAATCAAATCCGTTTTTACGTAAACTCTTTGGCTACATTGCTGGTCCCGACATTGACGACCGAATAAAATGGATAGTAGATAGTTTGGTAGATATATTTTTGGCTTGCAATGTTGAAGAGATTTTAAAAAACTATGGAAAGTCAACAAAAATGGAAGACCCAATCATCCATTTTTATGAAACTTTTTTGAGTGAATACGACCCGAAATTGCGAAAGGCTCGTGGCGTTTGGTACACACCTGCACCAGTTGTAAATTTTATTGTCCGAGCAGTTGATGATATTTTGAAAACTGAATTTGATTTACCGCAAGGACTGGCAGACAATAGTAAAACAAAAATAAAAGTTGATGTACAAGGCAAAAAAACCGAACAGGAAGTTCACAAAGTTCAAATCCTTGACCCAGCAACAGGAACAGGAACTTTCCTTGCCGAAACCATAAAACACATTCATAAAAAGTTTGAAGGACAACAAGGCATTTGGAGCAATTACGTAGAAACGCATTTATTGCCTCGTCTTAATGGCTTTGAGTTGTTGATGGCAAGTTATGCAATGGCACATTTGCAATTAGACTTACTACTTACAGAAACAGGCTACAAACCGACAACCAACCAAAGGTTTAGAGTGTATCTGACCAACAGTTTAGAAGAAAGTCACCCCGACACAGGAACTTTATTTGCCAATTGGTTAAGCACAGAAGCCAACGAAGCCAATCACATTAAAAGAGATACGCCAGTAATGTGTGTAATTGGAAATCCGCCATACAGCGGAATATCTTCAAACAATGGTGAATGGATTAGCAAACTGATTGAAGATTACAAATATGTTGATGGCGTTCATTTTAATGAACGTAAACATTGGCTGAATGACGACTATGTAAAATTCTTGCGGTACGGTCAACACTTCATTGAGAAAAACGGAAGTGGCGTTTTGGCGTTTATCAATCCTCACGGGTTTTTAGATAATCCTACTTTTCGTGGTATGCGATGGCATTTACTAAAAACCTACGACAAAATTTATACGATTGATTTACACGGCAACAGCAAGAAAAAAGAAACCGCACCAGATGGAAGTGCCGATGTAAATGTATTTGATATTATGCAAGGTGTTTCCATTAATATTTTTGTAAAAACAGGAAAGAAAAAGGCAAACGAATTAGGTAAAGTTTTTCATTTTGATTTGTATGGTAAACGAGAAATGAAATATGATTTCCTGTCAGATAGTTCATTAAAATCAGTGAATTTTCAAGAATTAAAACCAGAAAAACCATTTTTATTTTTTGTTCCAAAAAACAATAAAGGTTCAAAGGAATACGAAAAAGGTTTTAGAGTTGATGAATTATTTTCAGTAAACGTTACAGGCGTTGTAACGGCAAGAGATAGTTTTGTAATTGATTTTGAAAAACCAATTCTTAAAAAAAGAATGGAAGAGTTTTCGGACATTAATTTCACCGATGATTCCATAAGAAGAAAATTTTTTGGGAATAAAAAGGAAGGTAAATATTTAGCAGGCGATTCCAGAGGTTGGAAAATGGTTGAAGCGAGAAAGACGATACAGAATTTTAACCACAATGATATTATTCAAAAAATCGCTTATAGATTATTTGACGATAGATACATTTATTACCATAGTTCTATGGTTGATTGGGGCAGGGAAAAATTTATGTATCACTTTATCAATAAAGATAATGTTGGTATTGATTTATGTCGTCAATTAGTTACAGATGATTATTCGCATATTTTTATAACCAATAAAATTGTTGACGACTCTTTTGTTTCAAATAAATCAAGGGAAAGGGGTTATGTATTCCCACTCTATTTATATCCCGAAAATAAAGGACAACAAACCATTGGTCAATCTTCTAAAAGAACACCAAACCTAAATTCAGAAATTGTAGAGCAGTTAAAAGAAAAATTAGGTTTAACTTTTACAAACGAAAAAGAAACAACCAAAAACACTTTTGCACCAATTGATATTTTAGATTACATCTATGCAGTTTTACATTCGCCAACCTACAGAGAAAAATACAAAGAGTTTTTAAAAGTAGATTTTCCGAGAGTGCCGTATCTAAAAGACAAAGACACGTTTTGGCAATTGGTAAAACTTGGTGGTGCAATCAGACAAATACATTTATTGGAAAGCCCAACCGTTGAAAAATACATCACACAATATCCAATAGACGGTAACAACGTAGTTGGTAAAACAAAATATCAAGACGGCAAAGTTTTTATTAACGATACACAGTATTTCGACAATGTGCCTCAAATCGCTTGGGACTTTTCTATTGGTGGTTATCAGCCAGCACAAAAATGGCTCAAAGACCGAAAGGAAAGAAAATTGGAATTTGATGATATTTTACACTATCAAAAAATTATTGTTGCGTTATCGGAAACAGATAGATTGATGAAAGAAATTGATAAAATTAAAATTGAGTAGAAATGAAAAGAGGCAGTTTATTATTTTTATTTGCTTATTTACTATTCATAATAAGTTGTAATAGCAGCAATAACGAAACGCCCGGAGCGGAATATGTAAAGCCATCTGTTGATTATAAAGGAAAATACAGGAAAGGTTATGTAAGGTTTGAGGTAAGCACAAAGAAAAATGCAGTAAAAAGTCAAAACAGCTCTAAATACTATTATCAAACAAAAGGGAAGTATCGTAGAAAAAAGTGATTGTTTTTTAAAAGACAACATTGCCTGGAACTTTTACATTGGCGATTATCAACCAGCACAAAAATGGTCATAGCTGATTTGCTTATTCCTCCTTCGAATAGACTTGAAAAGCTGAAAGGGGATTTAAAAAAATTCTATTCCATCAGAATTAATAATCAATGGCGTATAATTTTAAAATGGAGTAATAGCAATGCTGAAGAAATTGAACTAATTGATTACCACTAAACAATATTAAAATTAAAAAATTAAAAAACATACATCCGTGCGAAATTCTTAAACAAGAGTTTTTAATTCCTTTGGAAATCATTGCTTATAGGCTCACTAGTAGTATTACTT
>CANCPZ010000215.1 GCA_947380175.1 Bacteroidota bacterium
AAACAGACTATATCAATACATTTGACAGATTATTATTAAAACACTGAAATAGCAATTTAAATCAACTGATTTTTTTAAGATGGAATACACCTCTACACAAAAATTTAAAATTGAAGAAATAACACTTTCACACATTAAAAAATTAACAAACGATAGAGGAATCGAAAAATCTTGTAATGAAAATGAGGTTGATTTGAATTCAGAATACTGCATAGATGACAATGCTCATGCGTTAATTGCATTAATTAATCATTATGAATTAACAAAAGACAGATCTGATTTACTTCTAATTGATATCTATTTAAATTTCATTAAATTATATCCAATAAAAAACAATACAGTAAATAACAATTCGGAAAATTTCAAAAATTCACATTCAGATAGTTTGAATATAAATAATGAAAACAATCAAATTTCTTTAGGCAGATCGATTTGGGCAATAGGAGAATTTATTTCACGAGCTAATTTATTTGATTCACATCAGTTAAATAAAGCAGAAGAAATATTTAAAAACAACTTATTTCATATTGAGAACCTCAATTCTATTTATGCTATTGCTTATACAATCAAAGGTCTGTATCGTTATAATTTGTCAAATAAAAAAACAGCGATAAAAGAAAAAATAAAATTACTTGCAAATAATTTAATTTCGAAATATTATACTGCAGAAACTAATGAAATAAAATGGTTTAAGAATGAGTTATCATTTAAAGACTCCGTTTTATCAGAATCCTTGTTATATGCTTATTTAGAAACTGCTAATGAACACTATAAAATTATAGCGGAAAATTCATTTGAATATTTATTATCTGAATCGTTTAATGATTTAAAAATGAACACTTCGCCAGAAAAATATTATTATATTAATGAGTATAATCAAATACTCTTCCATAATTATTCTACAGACGTTTCCAATACCATATTAGCTCTCGATTTATTTTACGAAGTATTTAACAAAAAAGAATACTGGGATAAACTAGAAATCGGATTTAGCTGGTTTAATGGAAACAACAAGCTGAATAAATTAATGTATAACAAAAACTCCGGGGGCTGTTGCAACGAATTAAAAAATGATTCCGAAAAAATAAATGAAAACGCGGGACCAACAACTGCCTATTTAATAGCTAGACTTGCAATTGAAAAACACTTCGGAAAAGATAAGGAAGAAAATATGATGAATAAATCGTTCGCGCCAGCAATCTCAATATATTAACTACTATTTTTTGTATTAAAAAGATAATTAAATATTTTTTATTAAATATTTGAAAAAACAATTTTGCTTTTCTCCATTTTTAAAAACAAATCAAGTTCTGCTTTTTGTATATGTTTAATTTTCATTAAATCATCTAAACCTGTCCACAATATAAACCACCCTGCAGGCTCTAGCATAACTAAAAGAGTATGCATAATAAAATTCCCGGATTTAAGAAGCGAAATATAACTGGCCAATATCATTATCAACATGCCAGAAGAAACAAATATAAAACCATTTCTTTTTTGAATTTTAACAAGTTGTTTATAAACATGAAAATTCTGTTTTAAATGAGAATGCAAACGTTTTACAATCAACATTTCATTTTCAAGATTTCGACTTTTTTCAGGAACAAGCAATTGAAGAACGTTTATAGAAGACTTGCGTTCTCGGCATACTTTTTTTAATTCATACAAAAAATCATCCGAAACATTTCGTTCTGAAAATGGTCTCGGATCAAAATCAGAAAAAATATCATCATAGTTATCCAACCATATACTTATGTCGCGTATTGCTTTTTTTTCTGACAACACCTGCACTTTTTTTGTATAGTCAATAATTTTCTCAGGAATAAATTCATTTTTATTATACATCGTTTAATAAATTATTAAATACCAAATGGAAATGTCTCTGGAGTTTGTTTTTTATCAGTCGATACCTGAATTGGTTGCAGAGATTTTGTTTCTTCGAAATAAAGAAATGCATCATATCGCATTGGTAATATACTGGGTTCGTAATTATACTGTTGTTTATCAGTTGAATTATAAACAACACCAATATTACGATGTGAAATATGGTATCCGAAAGATTCAACATTTCTTAATTTATCAAACAATAATAATTTATTTTTCCCACCTCCAGCCAAATGAAGAATATGTTCCCAACTTGTTTCTATAGCTTCAGGAACATGCATTTTTAACATTTCTCCACCCCAACTTTCACTAGCAATAACAGAACCTTTATAGGAGCCAAAACCAACTAAAACAACACCTTCATCTGCATGCTGCTGGGTTGTTAACTGCCCTAGATTTTCCATCTTTTTATTTGGCATCTCAATTGCTCGAGCATCACCAATATGAGTATTATGTTCCCAAACAACTACTTTTGAATATTTTCCATAAAAGTTCATCAGCCGATTAAGCGTTTCCATCATATGTTTCTCTCGAATATTCCAAGACAAAGCCCCTCCTTTTAAAAGAGAACGATAATATTTTTCGACATTTAAAGCTACTATAGCATTTTGTTCAACATTAAAAGGTGCTTCAACATCAGAATTATAATGTTTCATATTGGCTCGGATTTCACTTAAAAGCTCAACCACTTCTTTTGTACAAGGTTCGGGAACAATGGAAGCAGCCCTAGCGTATGACAAACCTTCATCTTTTCCATATTTATCAAAACAATTCATTGCTTTTATAGCAGTCAGCATTGTTTTTCTATCCTCAACTTTTAAATATTCAACAATTGCTTCTAACGATTCCCACAAACTATAAACATCTAATCCATAAAAACCAATTTTCTTATTTAAAGGCAAGTGCTCATTGTAATACTTCATCCAATCTATAAATGCAACCATTTCCCAATTTGCCCACATCCATGTTGGCCAGCGATTAAAGTTGGTAAGAATCTCAACAGGATTTTCACCACCATCAGAATATCCTTTCACATAGCGATTAACCTTATAACAATCGGGCCAATCACCCTCAATGGCAACAAAAGAAAAACCCTTCTCTTTTATTAATCGTTTTGTTATTTTCATTCGCCAAGTGTTATATTCATGTGTACCATGAGATGCAGCTCCCAACATAACATAACGAGCGTCTCCAATATAATTCATCAACGGATTTAAATCATCCTCTTGCTCCAGCGGAGTTGTATGATTTCCAACCACTCTAGCTAAATCCTTTTCTTCAAAAACTACATTTTCAAAATAATTTTTACGCATTTCTTTAAACTTTATTTAATACAAAGAAACCTTATAAAGTAAAATTATTTAGTGACTATACTCAAAAGTAGTTTTGATGATTATCATTATAAAGAGTGTAATACGAGGATAATTTTGCTAAAGTAATTTTTTAAAAAAGGTCAAATGAAAACATTATTTTTAATTCTAGCTTTATGCAAACAACCTGACAAACAAATGCATTTTGCAGCAGGAAACATTATAAGCTATTCGAATTTTACATTAACAAAAAAAAAACTATTTAGTCTTGGATTAGGTTGTTCGGCAGGTGTGGCAAAAGAAACGTATGATTTAAGCGGTCGAGGTGATGCAAGTATCGAAGATTTAGCATTTACCGTTGTGGGAAGCTTTACGATATTAATAGGAGGTAAATAAATGGGATTGCACAAAAATTATTTACAAGCTCCGAATTTCCAGTTTTTTTTAATAACCACCCTGCGAGTTGGATTTATCTAACCTTATGAATGAATTTCAATCACATAGAGAACTAATGAATTCGACCCGAAGACACTTCAGGTTATAATGGTAGTTTTTATTTTGTTTTCTAATTTCTCTTTAATTTATTTTGGCTCTTTATCTTCTACTATTGAAATATTAGTTGTAGTTCGCACAACAACCTAATTTTAACACAGCTTTAAAAGCTAATTATTACACAACTACAACATTTCAAATAAAACATCCATTTTTAAATCATTCTGCACATTTAATGAATAAGAATTTCCCTTTAATCCATAGGTTGTAATCATC
>CANCPZ010000216.1 GCA_947380175.1 Bacteroidota bacterium
TTTATCATCTTGACTTCCTCTATTTGTAATATACGAATAAGCAGTACCAACTGCAGGTGGGCTTAAAGGAACAGCTACAGTTGTCATTTTATCTGAGAAAACAGCATCAAATATTGCTATTTGGTATATTAATTTATCATTCAACAATACTCCTTTTGTACCAATTTCATATTGTGTTCCTATTTCAGGTTTTAAATTTGTATTAACTGCACCTGTTGTAGGAATAAAGAAATATGAACTTACAGGAGCTTTATATCCTTTGCTGTAAGAAACATAAGCCGATATTTTTTTGCTGAACACTTTGTTTAAAGCAACATGCGGTGAAACCATATTGTCGTAAGTTGTATGATAATAGGTCGGTATTTTAGTAACAGGCTTATTATTTGCAGCTACATAAAAACGGTCTCTTAAAGTAATATCCATATTACTAACTCCAACACCAGCTGTTAAAGCAATATCAAAGGGAATTTTTAATGTCCACTCAGTAAATACAGATGATGTTTTTGTTATGGTAGCTTGATTACTTTTCATAGCTCCAATAATATTATATCCTCCAAGGTTTGCACTATCAGCAACCATTCCATAACCAATAATTTGAGCATCTTGACGCTGAGCTTCAACTCCAGTAACTCCAGATAAACTCATTTTTTGTCCCAACGAAACATTTACATCAAAAGTAGATCTTACACCATAATTGATAGGGTTTTTATCAGTCCAACCACCAGCAGAACTTACATTGTTATTTACACCACTTCCAAAAACTGTTGTTGTATTGGAAATATGTTTATTAAAATTATAAGTATGACCAATACCAGCTCTTAAACTAATAATATTAGAATGTGCATTGTTTTTTATGTAAGCAGGATTTCCTGTATAATCAAAAGCATTGTATTGATCAATGGTTAACTCTCCTTGTCTTTCATCATAGCTGTTTGCATATCCAACAAATGTATTGATGGTTTGTTTTTCGGAAGGATGAAAATCGCCAACAAAATTTACAAAATCTTTATGTGAAGCCGTATGAACAATAAAACCATCCGATTGTTGATGACCATAATTAATCAAAACAGAAGAACGCTCACCACCAATTTTTACATGTGTGGTATAACGGGCCAATCCATAACTACCAAACAAAGCATCTTGTCCAATAGAAACTTTGCCCTTTTCAGCTTGTTGGGTTTGTAAATTCACTACACCAGCAATTGCTAACCCATAAAGAGTTCCGGCAGGGCCTTTAACAACATCCACATTTCCAATCGACCCAAAATCAATATCATCCATCAATGTAATGCCTTCAGCATCAGTAACCGGAATACCATTCAAATAAACTTTTGAACCCTGTCCATCGAAATTACTATTTACACCATTGGTACCTCTTACACCATTTCCATAGCCACGAATGTTAAATTGTTGACCAGCAGATACAGTTCTTCTTTCCATAAAAACTCCTGGAACGTTTGCATTTATAGCATCATCCAGATACAATCCAACTCCTCTTTTTAATTCTGTTGGCTCTAGTTTAGTAATAGAAACAGGTTGATTTAAATCTATTTTTTTGGACTTTAAAGTATCTGTTATCTGCACCTCATTCAAGGCAATTGTTTTATTTTTTGTTGTGTCCGTTTGTGTATAGCCCATTTTTGCTATTAACAAACCAATAATTAAGAATGATTTTTTCATTTATATTTTTTTAGGTTTTATAAATTATTATTTGGCAATGTATTGCATTCAGCATACAAAATGCTGAATGCAACTATACACTATGCCATTTATTTAAGCAAGGAATGCTAAAAACCTTAAAAATTAAGGCATAGCTGAGTAGTCAAAAAAACTAACTATAAAAAGATTTTGTTGACACAAAGAAGATTAAGCAAATTTTGGTGGAGGAAAACTGGTTTCGAGCAGAGGATGCTGATAAATTAAATCCGTAGATTTAATTCTCTCAAGCAATAAATTATTTATAAAAGAGATAGGGCTTTGATTTGAGAAAAATAATTTGGTAACTTGGTCATGTATTTTTTTAGTGGATTCGTTTTTTGAAGGTTTATCGGTAACAATATTAGCACAGATATTATTTTCAAGGTTTGCGAACAGTTCTGTTTCAGCTTTATCATTAATGCAATAATAAGTTATTGATGATTCATGTTCAACGCTTTTAATGATATCGTAACGTTTATTTTTATATGACATTTCATCTCCATCATCAAACCATTCTGCATTTTTTAAATCATTTTTATTAATCGTTATTTCTGAAAGTTGTTCAATAGTCAAACCTTCCCTTATTTCTGATTTTACTTCTAACTTTATTTGAAACTGAATAGCCTGAAATGCAATAAAATAGCCCACTGTATTAAACAGAAAGATTGACAATAATACTATGGCGATAATTTTTTTCATTAAATTTCAGAAACGAATGTAATGTTTTTCTGAAAAGAAAACAAATAAATGCCTTTCTGTCATTTTTTAATATTGGTATAAACATTGACCAAATTTTATAACATTTTAAAATCAATAAGTTTAAAGCTATTATGCGGAACACAAAATCAAAACTATTTTTCAGTTTACTTTATCCTTCTTTTTTTGTGGCAACTTTATGGTTTATATTGTTATTCGAAAACCTCGAACATATTAATTTATCATGTTATGGATTATACCCAAGAACTATGAAAGGGCTTTTAGGGATATTCACTTCTCCTCTATTGCATGCTGATTATAATCATTTGTGGGCAAATTCAATTCCGCTTTTAATACTTGGAGCGATCATTTTTTATTTTTATAGAACAATTGCTTTTGAACTATTTTTATGGATTTATTTAATGACCGGATTTTGGGTTTGGGTAGTTGGAAGAGAAGCGTTCCATATTGGTGCTAGCGGAATAGTTTACGGCTTTATAACATTTTTATTTTTTAGTGGAGTTTTTCGAAAAGACTCGAAATTACTTGCCCTATCGATGCTTGTGGTGTTTTTATACGGAGGAACCTTATGGGGTATTTTACCTTTAAGAAGTAGCATGTCCTGGGAATCGCACCTAATGGGCTCAATAGCGGGGTTAATAACAGCCTACCATTATAGAAAAGAAGGGCCTCCTCAACGTACGTACGATTTTGAGGATGAGGAAGATGGGGAGAATTTAAATATTGAAGCCATCGATCAAGTTGATTTAGAAACTGAACCCTCGTCTGAAAAGGAAAAAAACAGTATTATATCGTACGATTTTGTACCAAAAGAAAAAAAATCAATATAATTCACATTATTCAATTCTTATTTTTAATTTTCCGTTTTTATTAGTTTACCCTATTTTATTATCAAACTATAAATCATAATTAAAAAAATAAAAAGATGTACATTTTAACACAACCATGGCCTTGGTATATATCAGGAATACTAATTGGGTTGATGGTTCCAACGCTTTTAATTCTTGGAAACAAAGCATTCGGAATATCCTCTTCACTTCGACACATTTGCGCTGCATGTATCCCTGGAAAAACAAGTTTTTTTAATTATGATTGGAAAGCCGAATCATGGAATTTATTTTTTGCACTAGGAATTTTATTGGGTGGATTAGTTGCAGGTTACTTTTTTCAAAACTTATACTCAGTTCAAATTTCAGAAAATACAATTGCTAACTTAAAAGCATTTGGAATAAAAGATTTTTCGGGATTAGCGCCTCATGAAATTTTTAATTTCCATTCGTTATTTACGCTTAAAGGTTTTATATTAATGATTGTGGGAGGTTTTTTTATAGGCTTCGGAACTCGCTATGCTGGAGGTTGCACATCAGGTCACTCCATCATGGGTATGAGCAATTTACAATTACCTTCGCTAATAGCAACCATTTGTTTTTTTATTGGAGGTTTAACAATGACATGGTTTATTTTACCTTGGATAATGAGTTTATAAAAAAT
>CANCPZ010000217.1 GCA_947380175.1 Bacteroidota bacterium
ATTTCTTATTATGAAAAAAATAATCGTCTCAATCGTAATGATTATTGCTATAATTATTGGATGTAAAACCAATTCATCTAATGGGGTTTCAAATAAATTAAACATAACTTTTGAACCGAAAAGCAATAGTAATGTTAGTGGATCCGGGGTTTTTACAGAAAAAAAAGGTCAGGTTACATTTACAGCAAATTTCAAAGGTTTAAAACCTGGAATTCACGCCATTCATATTCATGAAAAATCGGATTGTACCGCTGCTGATGGAGGTTCTGCTGGAGGACATTGGAATCCTACCTTCAAAAAACACGGAAAATTAGGTGAAGGAGAAGCGCACAAAGGAGATATTGGAAATTTTACAACTGATAAATTTGGAAACGGAACAATCACTATTACAACTTCAGAATGGTGTATTGGTTGCGGCGATGAAACTAAAGATATCCTTGAAAAAGGTTTAATTGTTCATCAAGGTCCAGATGATTATGTAACGCAACCTTCCGGAAATTCAGGTGCTAGAGTCGCTTGTTCAGCAATTATCAAGTAATATTTAATTTAGTGTAAAATCGCTTTATTAATGGTTGGAAATATATAAATTTGTTGCTCTTATTATAAGCAATGATAAACCCATCAGCAACCGGTTGGATTGATAAATTTTTTTTAGATCAAAAATCCTTAACGAACCCTGTTATTGAGAATCCTGACTTTTTTTATTCAAAAGTTAGAGATACGGGGTTTATTTATGGCTATATAATTTCATTGCAAACTCCAGTTTTTGTTGACAATAATGGCTGGACAGAAGATGAAATTTCTAAAGTTGCATTATTGAATACCTTGTTTGGTGTTTATAAAATAACAACTCTTGAAAACAATCCTGAAAAATACATTTCGAAAGTTTTATCTTTTTATAATGAGTTGCATCCGCAAGGATTTAACATATTTAAGAAAATTTTACCGAGTAATTCCAACTCTTTAAATTTGGAGAAAATTATTGACACTCGTATTCAAACTAATATTGATATCATCAATAAACAATTTTCTCATGTTTTGACCAATGCGTTACTTTTTGTAGATGTTTTGTCATTTCAATATTATTTAACGCACAATTCTATTCCTGAAAAATATTTAAAAAAGATTGAAGAAACTATTATTAGTTTGGTTTCATTGGCATTAAAAACTAAATCAAATAAGACTAAATATGACGATTTGCTGATAAAATTATTTGAAGCATCGGTTCGTTATAGTAAGTTTTCAAATGTGAGTATTCAAAATTTAGAAGAATTGAAATTGGATTATTTTACTTCAGATCTAGAAAAATACTATTTGATAGACTTGGCCGGAATGGCTTTGTGGAGCGATGGAGTTGTTGAGAAAAACGAAGCTTATTTTTTACATAAATTAGCCGAATTTATGACTATTTCTGATGATTTTGTAACCGAAAGTATCGAAAAAACAAATGGGTTTATTTTAAAACACAAGCAAAAGATCCCTTATTTTAATTATTCCAATCCTGTAAAACATTTTTTTGATCACACCACTCAAACCGTAATAAAGCTAGTTACTCGAAACAAAAACAGACTATTAAAGGAAATTATTCAAAGTAAGGAATTGATGCTTTTGTTGGCTTATTCCACCCGAAGGGATTTGACCGAAAAAGAAAAGAAAAAAGTCAAAAAACAACTATTGGATATTTGCAAAACTGTTCCTTCATTGGCAATATTTTTACTTCCTGGTGGCAGTTTATTACTTCCTATTTTTATCAAATTCATACCAACATTGTTACCGTCCGCATTTAATGAGAATCTTGAAAGCGAAGATTAATTTTTATTTATTACTGCTGTAAAAAAAACTGCCCGAAAACAGTTTTAATTTTTTTTGAATATTATTTCTTCCACTAAAATTTCAGTTGATATACATCATCTAAATCTACATCTGAACTTATATTCACATCTAAATCAGTTACAAAGCCTGAATTTAATCCGTAAGCCCATCCATGAAGTGTTAAATCTTGCCCGTTTTTCCAAGCAGATTGTACTATAGAGGTTTTAGCCAAGTCAAATACCTGCTCCTTTACATTAATTTCTACGAAACTATTAAACCGATCTGTTTCATTTTCTATAGAGTCCAAATAGGTTTGATGCAGCCGATAGACGTCTTTTATATGACGAATCCAATTATCAATTATTCCTATCGACTGATTATTCATAGCGGCCTGTACTCCTCCACAACCGTAGTGTCCACAAACAATAACATGTTTTACTTTTAAAACATTGACTGCGTAATCTAAAACACTTAACATATTCATATCGCTGTGAACTACCATATTGGCAATATTTCGATGCACGAAAACATCCCCGGGTTTAGCTCCAACAATTTCATTGGCAGGAACTCTACTATCAGAACAACCGATCCATAATAAGGGTGGCGTTTGTTTGATTGCCAAATCTTCAAAATAATTAGGATCTAAGGCTAAAGATGATTCTACCCATTTTTTATTATTTTCTAAAATCTTTTTGTAAAAATCACTCATTTTTTATTACTTTTTTTGAAATCAATTGAGAAATGGAATGAAAATAGCAAATTTATTATACTTAAACTTAACTTTTTAAAAACCCCATTTAAAAAGCAATAAATTTAATCATTTTTTTTTCACTTAATCCGTTTCTATCACGACTAATTTAAAGACAAAAATAGTACAAACTATAATAATAATTTAAATTGATTGTTTTTATATTTGCATCACAAAATACTATACAATGACAATTACTCAACTGCAATATGTTTTGGCTGTAGCCGAACACAAAAATTTCACCCTTGCTGCTGAAAAATGTTTCGTTACCCAACCTACATTAAGTATGCAAATTCAAAAAATTGAGGAGGAACTTAACGTTTTAATATTCGACAGGAGTAAAAAACCAATTCAGCTCACCGATATTGGACAAAAAATTGTAAATCAAGCGAAAAACATAGTAAACGAAGCAGGAAAAATAAAAGACATCGTTGAATATCAAAAGGGATTTATTGGGGGCGAATTCCGATTGGGAATAATTCCTACCATTACGCCTACACTTTTACCCATGTTTTTGAATAATTTCATTAAAAAATATCCAAAAGTAAAACTCATCGTCGAAGAATTAAATACAGATGAAATTATTCTTCGTTTAAAGAATGGTCATCTTGATGCAGCCATTGCCGCAACACCGCTAGAAGATGAGAAAATTAAAGAAATCGTCCTATATTATGAACCTTTCGTCGCTTATATTCCTTCGGATCATATCGCTTCACAGAAAAAGGAAATTGAAATTTCCGACTTAAATCTTGATGCTATTTTGTTGCTACAGGATGGGCATTGTTTTCGGGATAGTATTTTAAATTTATGCAAAAACCAAGAGATTGCCACTAGAAATACATTCCAACTGGAAAGCGGCAGTTTTGAAACATTAATAAAATTGGCCGATGAAGGCTTAGGGACAACACTTCTACCCTATTTACACACCTTAGATTTGAAGGAAAAAGACAAATCAAAATTAAGACATTTCAAAGAACCTAAACCGGCTCGGGAAGTGAGTCTAATTTACCCAAAAAGCGAATTAAAAATTCATATTATTGATGCGCTACGAAACACCATTTCAGGAGTGATAAAAGGCGCCATTACTTTTCATAATGTTCAAATCATTAGTCCGATTCAAAAGAAATAATCAATAGCAGTACAATTTTGCTTGCTAATGTTTTGAAAATTTTAGTTTTTTTTATTAATTCATGTGAATCAAGGGTTAAAATATTAAGTTTATAAAAGCGGAAGCGATTTTGCCAAAGATATGAATCAACAGTCCTTTGGCAGATCTCACTTTACTAGCTCTTTGAATATCTGTTTTTTTGAATTAGCCAATTAAATAATGACTCAATAG
>CANCPZ010000218.1 GCA_947380175.1 Bacteroidota bacterium
TAAGAATCCTGAAAGTACAAAAAAAACATTTACTCCTAATTGACCATCTAAAATAAATAAAAAAAAATCATTTAGATATTTATTACCGAAGTTAATGACTATTTTTCCATTTAAAATAAAATGATTAAAAATTACTATTAAAATTGACACCCCCCTAATACCATCAATATTCGATATCTTCATTAATTAGATTTTATAACAAATAAATTCTGATCAAGAATGTTTTTAATTAGAAGTTCATTGATAACATTCAATCGTATTAGATTTGAATTTCGGAAGTTTTTATCGTTGAAGTTTATTTTTTCTAATCCTTCTTTTAATTCAACAATTGTTCTTTTTAAATCGTATTGTGGCTGATGGTTTGGCGCTATACGTTTAAACTCATCAAAGTTAACTCTATACGAACGTTTATCAGGCGCTGCATTTTCGTTAATTGATATGGTAATTGTAGGAAATATTTCTTTCACCGCTTGAGCTAATTCTTTAACTTGATAATTCCAATCATTACTTCCTGCATTTACAACAATACACGCCACTTGATTTTTGCGATGAATTGCCCAATCAATTGCCAAACCCATATCTTTTACGTTAATCAAAGGTCTCCAGGGTTTACCATCACTTAAGATTTCAATGTGATTATTTGCTAGTGCACATGCAACAAAATCATTTAACACTAAATCCAACCGAAGGCGATCGCTCATACCACAAGCTGTTGCAAAGCGTAAACAGGTAACATTAAAATCATTTGTTGCTATACCCTTTAATTCTTCTTCGGCTTTCACCTTCGATTTTGCATAAGCTGTTAATGGATTTACTTCGGATGTTTCAGTCCTATCACCTTCTTCGGCAAAACCATAAACACTGCAACTAGAAGCAAATACAAAAGATTTCACTTTTTGCACCTTCGCTCTTTTAGCTATTGCTACCAAGCTATTACAATTTACATCAACAGTTACAGACTCAAACTTATTACCTATAGGATCATTGGATATTGCAGCCAATGCAATGATTGTATCGTATTGACTTAAATCTAACTTTTCAGTATTACGAACATCTCCATACAATTGGACATCTAATAAATTATCTGGTGCAAATAAATCTGTTGTGTAAAATTTTGAAAAAAAGCCACAATCGTATCCTGTTAAATGATAATCAGGATATTTTTTTCGCAATAACTTTGTTAATTCAGGACCTACATACCCTAAATTACCTAAAATCAAAATTCGTTTCGTTATTTCTCCCATAATTTCCATTTTGCCTTTTTAGACTTCCAAAGTTCTTCTAATTCTATTTTATCTCTCAAAGCATCCATACATTTCCAAAACCCGTAATGCTTAAAAGCAACCAATTGGTTTGCCTTGGTAAGATTTTCCAGGGGATCCTCCTCCCACATCATTTGATCTGAAACTTCGGGTATATAATCAAACACTTCGGGATTTAAAACAAAATATCCACCATTAATCCATTTGCCATCACCCTTTGGTTTTTCTTGAAATTTATGAACCTTTCCATCATCTGCCAAATCCATACCACCAAATCTAGCCTCTGGCTGAACGGCTGTAAGCGTAGCTACTTTACCATGAGCTTTATGAAATTTAAGTAATTCATCTATCTTAACATCAGCCAGTCCGTCACCATAGGTTAACATAAATGGTTCGTTTCCTATATATTTTTGAACACGTTTTAATCGCCCAGCAGTTTTAGTTTCTAAACCGGTATCAACCAAAGTAACTTTAAATGATTCGGCGTTGGAATAATGTACATCTACTTTATTATTTCCCAATTCAATTGTTACATCCGAATTATGCAAATAATAATTCATAAAATATTCTTTAATCGCATAACTTTTGTAACCCAAACAAATAATAAATTCATCAAAACCATAGTGATTATAAGTTTTCATGATGTGCCACAAAATAGGCTTACCACCAATCTCAACCATTGGTTTTGGCCTTACTTCTGTTTCTTCAGACAACCTTGTTCCTAAACCACCTGCAAATATTACTACTTTCATGTATATGTATTTAAATCCATTTTTTTTAACACATCAAGCCAAAGATAAATTTAAATTTCAATAGTTTCAACGTTTTGAAAATTAATATATCCCCAACCAGCATTGTCCCAAACGGCAATACGGTTCATGTGATTTTTATCGGTGTAGGCAATTTCGAAAAAGATAGTTTTCATGACAATGTCAAACTCTTTAACTCCGGTAACTTCACTTCCTTTACCAACGGCAAAATTGAAATAATACTGACCTTTAGCAAGTTGATGATTATTAATTGTAATTTGAATCTTTTTTTGCTCTCCCTTCTTAATATGTAATTTAGGTTCTGTAAAATGAGCAGCCACGCCTTGCTCTTGCAAATTATACACACCAAATGCTATTCTAAAATTTTCGACCTCTTTATTTGCAGTTAAAGTTAATACAACAGTAATATTATCATTTGTTGCATACTGATTGTCTTCAAATTTTTCAAGTAATTCAACTGCGTTTATTTGAATTTCAGATTCCTCCTTTAATGACCGATGTTCCGATGTAATTTCAACATAATTTTCTGTATTGAAATTAATTGCGCTCGAAACATATTTTGCTACTGCGTCGGCCGAAGTACCATCATAAAATACATTTCCATTGTGCAACAATATTCCTCTTGTACATAAATTTTGAACAGCCCCCATATTGTGACTAACAAATAAAACTGTTCTACCTTCTGATGATACATCTTTTAATTTACCCAAACATTTATTTTGAAATTCAACATCGCCTACTGCAAGTACTTCATCGATAATAAGTATCTCTGGTTCTAAATGAGCGGCAACAGCAAAAGCAAGCCGCACATACATTCCCGAAGAATACCGTTTTACGGGAGTATCTACATAACGCTCAACGCCACTAAAAGCAATGATTTCATCTATTTTTCGGGTAATTTCAGATTTCTTCATTCCAAGTATCGCTCCATTTAGATAAATGTTTTCTTTACCTGTTAGTTCGGGATGAAATCCTGTTCCTACCTCTAAAAGCGAAGCTACTCTACCCTTAATTTTAACACTGCCAGTTGTAGGAGCTGTTATACGAGATAAAATTTTTAACAAGGTACTTTTACCTGCCCCATTTTTTCCAATTATTCCTAATACATCGCCTTGTTTAACTTCAAAATTAATATCTCTTAAAGACCACACATAATTGGAATTTCCCTTTTGCGTTCGATCATTGGTTTCACCTAATTTCAACAAGGGGTTTTCTTTGCCCCTTACACTGCTCCACCAAGATGCAAAATCATCACGCATGGTGCCACTGCCAACTAATCCGAGTCGATATTGTTTTGATAAATTTTCTACTTTAATTAAGGTACTACTCATATGTTGAGGTTGAGGTTGAGGTTGAGGTTGAGGTTGAGGTTGAGGTTTAGATTGAGGTTGAGATTTAGATTGAGGTTGAGGTTGAGGTGGAGGTTGAGGTTGAGATTGATGTTGAGGCTGAACAGTTATCTTAAACCTTATCCAAAATCTTAACTCAACAATTATACCGTATCCATAAATGTGCGTTCTGTTTTATTAAAAAATATAATTCCAACAAACAATAAAAAACACATCACTATAAAACTATATACTAATGCGAACATATTGTGAGTGCCATGCCCTGTAAAACCATAGCGAAATGATTCGATGATGGGTGCTATTGGATTGTATGCTATTAAAAATTTAAATTTTGCAGGAATGGAGGAAACAGGATAAATAACTGGGGTAACATACATTAAAAGCGTAATACCAAAAGAGATAAAATAAGTTAAGTCTCGGTATTTGGTGGTTAACGACGAAATAATAATACCTAGCCCAAGTGCAATACCAGCTAACAGAACTATTAATAAAGGGACTAAAACGAGTGT
>CANCPZ010000219.1 GCA_947380175.1 Bacteroidota bacterium
ACTTCCGAAAACAAAATTGATTACTCAACTCTTTCTTCTAACAAATTAATTATTTTAAACGAACTAAAAAGTATTTCATCCGGCTTATCACAAGAGCTCAAAAAGTTTATTGAAAATGGTGGAAGTTTACTAATTTTTCCAAATTCGAGCTGTGAATTAATTTCTTACAACGATTTTTTTTTATCTGTTAAAGCAAATTATTTTGAACGCTTAGATACAGCTAAAACAAAAATTGAAAAAATAAATATTGACCATACTATCTATAAAGATGTATTCGAGAAAAAAACATTTAGTTTTGCTAACCTTGATTTACCAATTATTAACAAGCATTATGTAATTTCAAAAACAACAAAAAATAATGAAGAATATTTACTTAAATTACAAAACAATGATGTCTTCTTAAGCAAATACACTTTTGGAAAAGGGTGCTTGTATATATGTGCTGCGCCATTAAATACGGACTTTAGTAGCTTTACAAAACATGCCTTATTTGTTCCAACATTATACAAAATAGGAATGTATAGTCAAAATACACAACCTTTATTTTACACTATTGGAGTTGATGAAAGTTTTGAAATTACAAATATATTGACAGGTGAAAACATATATCATATCAAGCAAAAAAAAGAAGCATTTGATTTAATTCCTGAACATAAAATAATGGGAGCGAAAAACATTATTTCTATTCACAATCAAATTAAAAATGCTGGCAACTATACTCTATATGGAGACAATGCGATTCTATCAGGAATATCATTTAATTTTAATCGAAAAGAATCTAATTTAAGTTGTTATAATTCGGATGAACTAAAAAACCAACTCTCTATCTCTAACGCATTTAATTTCAAAACAATAGAAACCACAGAAAAAAGTTTAACACAATCTCTTTCGGAACTAACTCAAGGAAAAAAAATGTGGAAACTTTGTATTATTTTAACCTTGGTATGTTTAGGTTTTGAAATTTTATTATTACGATTTATGAAAGGCTAATACCATACTTTAATTTCCCATTTTGGCAACAATGAATTAATTAAACACCTATGAATATATTAATAAAATCAGCAAAAATCATCGATTCAAATTCGCCATATAATGGTAAAAAAATGGATGTATTAATTGAAAATGGAATTATAAAATCAATAAAATCAAAAATTATTGCAGAAAAAAATTGTAAAATTATTGAAGCTAATAAACTTCATATTTCAACAGGTTGGCTGGATATGCAGGTAAATTTTTGTGATCCAGGTTTTGAACATAAGGAAGATTTACAAAGTGGGATAAATGCTGCTGCTTCGGGAGGATATACGGGAGTAGCTGTTGTGCCTTCAACCAACCCAACAATACACTCAAAAAGTGAGGTTCTGTATATTAAAAACAAAACTGCAAATTCAATTGTAGATGTCTATCCAATTGGAACCATGTCACATAAATTAGAAGGAAAAGATCTTTCAGAAATGTATGATATGCAGCAAGCTGGGGCTGTAGCATTTTCAGATGATAAAAAAGCTAGTAATGATTCTGGACTATTGATTAGAGCATTGCTTTATTCGAAAAATTTTGATGGATTAATAATTGCCCATTCTGATGAAAAATCTATTTCTCAAGATGGTAAAATGAACGAAGGAATTACCTCCACAAACCTTGGTTTAAAAGGAATACCTGCACTTGCAGAAGAACTAATGGTTAACCGAAATATATTTTTAGCGGAATATACCGATGCCCCTATTCATTTATCAAATATATCTACGGAAAAATCTGTAGAGCTTATTAAACAAGCTAAAGCGAAAGGATTAAAAATAACAGCATCCTTAAATGCTTACAACATTGCATTTACAGACAGCTTTTTAACAGGCTTTGATAGCAACTTTAAACTAAACCCTCCTCTAAGATCTCAAACAGACTTAGATGCACTAAAAAAAGGAATCGCCGATGGCACTATTGATGCCATATCATGCGATCATCGTCCACAAGATATTGAATCCAAAAACATTGAATTTGATTACGCATCAAATGGAATGATTGGATTGGAGAGTGCATTTGGTTTGATAAACACAAACAAAGGAGAAATTAAATTAGAAACCATAATTAATTCGTTAACTGTAAACCCTCGTAAAATTTTAAAATTGCAAAAACAAAGTATTGCGGAGGGCGCTCAAGCTAATCTTACTTTATTTAATCCTGAAGAAGAATGGCTGTTTGAGAAAAAACATATCCGATCAAAATCTGCTAATACACCTTTATTAGGAAAAAAATTTAAAGGAAAAGTAATTGGTATAATATATAACAAACAAGTTCATTTAAATAAATAATAAATTAGCGTAACCCTTATTATTAAAAACGTATTCTGACTTTTTGAATAATGAAAAAATTAGCAATTATAAAAACTTGTGTTTTATTACTAATAATGGTCTGTGTATTTAATATCAGAGCACAAGAAACTGATGAAGATGTCAATTCGCTAGTAAATAATCAAAATAAAAAAGGATTTCATATAGGTTTATATGTGGGTTCTTATTTTGCAAATAAATACACTGCAAATTTATACGATGGCTATGGCTTCGATATTGATGGTAATCGGAACAATTTTGAAAACAGTTTTATGAATCAAAAAATAGTTTATCAATATGGCGGTAATGCATCATATTCAGGATTACCAGACCAAATAGCTCAAGCTCTAAGTATAGGAGGTTTAAATATTAACCACACAGATTGGACATTTAGCGAAAGTGACATGCCAACCAACATGAGGTATACCCCAGCCTTTTTAATTGGCTTAAATACCAGGTATGCCGTTGATACTAAAAATGCCATATTAATAAATGTAAATGCTGCAAAACTGACTATTACCGGAAATTTTACAATTGTTACAAATCAACAATCACAATCATCTCAAATAAACGACAGAATAAAAACCTTTGCAATACGAGGAGGAGAACAACGCTTATTGATGCAATTCGGTTATCAACATATATTTGGGGACAATGAAAAAATAAACTTTATTGCAGAAGCAGGATTAAATGTTACACTTGCCAAATTTGATAAAAACGAAGTGCTAATTAATAGCTTAAAAATTGATTTAATTAGCTATAATAACACGGCTTATTATGCAACAACAGGCCCTGTAAAAAAACCTATTGGTTTTGGTTATGGCTTATTTGGAGGTGTTGGAGCAAACATTACAATGAGCCCTAAATGGACTATACAATTACTTTATAATCCTACTTATGAAAACATCAGAATTGTTGCTAATCCAAAGCTAAAATTGCAAAACAGTATTGGATTAAGAGCATACTATATGCTTTAGTTTTTTCGATACAAAGAGAAAAAATAATTAGAAAAAACTAAAAATGACCACAAAGATTGGTACGATATGTTTTTTTATGTTCAGATAACAAAGACCTCACACGCTGCTTAAAATTAAAAGCAAACTCAATAAAAAAGTTTGAATGCTTAACTCTTCTGTTAATGCCTCTTTCAGAGAAAATTAAATTTGAATTATGCTCATACACTATCGGTTGAGGAGATTCTAATTCAAAACGCATATGGAAACCATTTTCAAAAGTTGGTTCAATATTTTGATTGTAGTTAGATATTTTTTGCTGAACTTGAGGAGCGTTTATTTCAGCGTAAGGGTTGGTATTTACAAAATCGTTAATATTATTGTCTTCTACATCGTCACCAACAATAGTTACTATTGCTTGATTTACCATTGTTGATTGCTGCGCATTTGCAAAACAAACAACAAAAAAAATGAAACAAATTAAATAATATTTTACCTTAAAAAAAATCACTAGTTAAATTTTAAAGTAAAATTAACTTCTTTTTTATGGTTTTCCTATT
>CANCPZ010000220.1 GCA_947380175.1 Bacteroidota bacterium
AAAAATGGAACTGTAAAGTTTTTTAATGAAACGAAAGGATTTGGATTCATTAAAGCGAATGACTCTGATGAAGAATTTTTTGTACACGTATCTGGATTAAAAGAAGAAATCCGTCAGAATGACGAAGTTCTTTTTGAAGTTCAAGAAGGCAAAAAAGGTTTAAATGCTGTAAACGTAAGATTAGCATAATTATATTCATTTATGATTTACCGAAAAAGCTCCGTTTAAACGGGGCTTTTTTATTTAAAAGAGGTTTACACATAAAAATAAAAGCGTGACAGAAAACAAAATAATTGATTATGACTTTTTAAAAATTCATAAACTCAATCTGACTAAATTTTGTATTTTCGCTAGCTCAAAAAATTAATTTTAATTTCGTATCTTTAACCTGATGAGAAAAGCTTGTAACAATATTCTTGAAACTATTGGCAACACACCTTTAGTTCGTATAAATAACCTTACAAAAAACGTTAAGGCAACTGTTTATGCAAAAGTAGAAACATTTAACCCTGGCAATTCCATCAAGGATAGAATGGCATTAAAAATGATTGAAGATGCCGAAAAAGATGGTCGTTTAAAACCAGGAGGTACAATCATTGAAGGAACAAGTGGAAACACAGGAATGGGGCTTGCAATTGCGGCTATCATAAAAGGGTATAAATGTATTTTTACAACCACTGATAAACAATCGAAAGAAAAAGTAGATGCATTAAGAGCTTTTGGTGCCGATGTTATTGTTTGTCCTACCAATGTTGATCCTGAAGACCCTCGCTCTTATTATTCGGTTTCTTCCAGATTGGTTAAAGAAGTTGAAAATGCTTGGAAACCTAACCAATACGACAACCTAAGTAACTCTCAAGCACATTACGAGCAAACAGGTCCTGAAATATGGGAACAAACAGAAGGTAAAATAACTCATTTAGTAGTAGGTGTTGGAACAGGTGGAACTATTTCGGGGACTGCGCGCTTTTTAAAAGAAAAAAATCCAAGTATTAAAGTGTGGGGTATTGATACATATGGTTCTGTTTTCAAAAAATATAAAGAGACAGGAATCTTTGATAAGAATGAAATTTACCCATATGTAACAGAAGGTATCGGTGAAGATTTTTTACCAGAGAATGTTGATTTTAGTGTAATTGATCGTTTTGAAAAAGTAACAGATAAAGACGCGGCAATCATGACTCGTGAAATTACAAAACGTGAAGGTATTTTTGCTGGTAATTCTGCAGGCTCAGCTATGGCTGGATTGATGCAATTAAAAGACGAATTAAAAGAAGGAGATCTAGTTGTTGTTATTTTTCATGATCACGGAACACGATACCTCGGTAAAATGTTTAACGACGAATGGATGATGGAAAAAGGCTACTTCGATAAAAAAGGATTGGTTGCGAAAGACTTTGTAAATAACAGCACTAATGGGCAACTAATTACAATCGAAAAAAATGACACCATTGAAAATGCTGTAAAATTAATGAGCAAAATGGACATTTCACAAATCCCTGTAACGCACGAAAAACGTGTGATAGGATCGTTAAATGAAAGTTTACTTTATTCAAAAATTATTACAAACCCCGAAATAAAAGGCAATTCGATTGAAACCATTATGCAGCCAGCTTTCCCTTTTGTTGACATTTCGGCACCAATAGATGCACTTTCGGCTATGATTACAGATAGTAACCCAGCAGTACTTGTGCGCGATTTTAAATTAGATAAAACATATATCATTACTCGTTATGATATCATTAATGCTTTAACAAAATAATGAATTTCAATAAAATCAAATTAGCTGCTTTTATTTTTATTTGTTTAAATACAATCAATGTATTTTCACAACTCGATAATAAATTACTAAGCAATGAACTTACCATAAATACAAAAGACACCAATAAACTTTTGTTTAGTTTTAACAGCTTAAACTTTTTACGAAATACCGAATATTTTGGTGATGTAGAGTTTGGAAAAACTTTTTTTGGATATTCGCTTAACCCTAAATTAGTATACATTCCAAACTCTTTTGTTCGCATTGATTTGGGAGGTTTATTCCGTAAAGATTTCGGCAACACTGAATTTAAAATTGTTGCTCCAAACTTTTCGGTAAAGATTTCTAAAAATGGGTATTCAGGGATATTTGGAAATTATGAAGGGGGAATGACTCACCAATTTATTGAGCCTTTATTTAATATTGATTTCGCAATTTCAAAACCTTTGGAAAATGGCTTACAATTAAAAATTGATAAAAGAAGGATTTGGAGCGATACATGGATTGATTGGCAAAAAATGATTTACCAAGACTCTCCTTTTAAAGAAGAAATTTCGGCTGGTACAACCAATTACATTACCATACTTGGTGAAGATGAAAAATTAAAAATCAGCATTCCTTTACAAGCTATTGTTCACCATTTTGGTGGACAAATTGATACCACGCATACTACTCCATTATCTACAGAAATTAATACGGCAAGTGGATTACGAATTTCATATTTTTTTCCAGAAGGTTCATTTTTAAAAGAATTAAGATCTGATAATTACTATGTAACCTATTATGAAGAATCTCCAAAAAAGAGACAATTGTTCACAAACGGTGATGGCATGTATTTTAATTTCACCATTCGATCAAAAATTTTAAGTATTATGGCAAGCTACTGGAATGGTCACCAATACATTGCCCCAAATGGCACACCAATTTTCCAATCTATTAATCCAATTGAACCTACACGCCTTACTTACAAAGAACCTAACCGCTCTTTACTTTTTGTTCGATTATTTTATGAAAAACAACTATACAAAGGGTTAAATTTAGACATTCGATTTGAGCCATTCTATGAATTTAACAGAAAAGCGATAGACTTCTCCTACTCTATTTATTTGAAGTATAATTTAAATGTAAAATTAGCTACTCTAAAACCAAATTTTGCTGATTAGTTATTCCTTTTGAAAACATCGCTAAATACTTTAACTTATACTGATCAGTTAGGTAGAAAAATTCAATTTTCGTCAACACCAAAACGTATCATTTCACTCGTTCCTTCCCAAACTGAAATGCTGTTTGATTTCGGATTAAATTCAGAAGTTGTTGGTATCACAAAATTTTGTATTCATCCGAATGAATGGTACCAAACAAAAGACCATATTGGTGGGACCAAAAATATCAACTTCGAAAAAATAAAACTACTTAAACCTGATTTAATAATTGGTAATAAAGAAGAAAATAATCAGAAACAGTTGGAAGAATTAATGAAGCATTACAATGTATGGGTTAGCGACATTTATACCTTGAAAGATTCATTTGATATGATTACAAGAGTTGGAACACTTTTAGGAAAACAAGAGGAATCAACCATTTTAAAATTACAAATCGAATCCTTATTTAATCAGCTTAAACAAGAACAAACAAAAAATACACAGCAACTAAAAGTGGCTTATTTTATATGGCAAAAGCCTTATATGGTAGCTAGCAAAAACACTTTTATTAATGACATGCTTAACCAATGTGGTTTTAAAAATGCTTTCGACTCCAATGATTATAACCGTTACCCTGAAGTAAATACAGATCAAATTGCAAGTGCTAATCCTGAGCTCATTTTACTTTCTTCAGAGCCTTACCCTTTCAAAGAAAAACACATTAAAGAATTTCAGGCAATATGCCCCAATGCAAAAGTTTTAATTGTTGATGGAGAAATGTTTTCCTGGTATGGTTCAAGATTGATGAAAGCCCCTAATTATTTTAAAAAATTAATAGACGCTCTTTAACACTTAAATCATTATTTCACATATAAAATTCTTATTAGCTTTGTATCATAATAATCTGAAATGAATATTAAAAAACATTTTAAAAAATTC
>CANCPZ010000221.1 GCA_947380175.1 Bacteroidota bacterium
AGTTCGCAAAGCAGATACTGAAGCCGCTGCAGCTTATGGGTTTGCATTACCAATGGGTGCGCGTATGATGAGTGGAAACTCTGATCAGCACGAGCAGTTAGAAAAAGAATTGTCGGAATTTGTAAATAAAGAATCTACCATACTTTGTAATTTTGGTTATCAAGCAATGGTCTCGGCTATTGATTGCCTAGTTGATAGACATGATGTAATTGTTTATGATGCCGAATGTCACGCATGTATCCTTGATGGTGTTCGTTTGCACATGGGTAAGCGTTATGTTTTTAAGCACAATGATATTGAGGATTTTGAAAAACAAATGGTCCGTGCAACCAAACTAGCTGAATCTCAAAATGGTTCTATACTTGTTTTAACTGAAGGGGTATTTGGAATGAGTGGCAGACAAGGTAAGTTAAGCGAAATAGTTGCTTTAAAATCGAAATATAAATTTAGGTTATTTGTTGATGATGCTCACGGCATTGGCACGATGGGAGCCACAGGAGGCGGAACAGGTCAAGAACAAGGTTGCCAAGATGGAATTGATATTTATTTCGGAACATTTGCAAAATCATTTGCTCTAATTGGTGGTTTTATTTCGAGTGAAGAACACATTATTGAATATTTGCGTTACAATATGCGTTCTCAAATTTTCGCGAAAGCATTGCCTTTACCCTTAGTTGTGGGTGCATTAAAACGTTTAGAATTAATGCGTAATCATCCCGAATACAAAGCAAAATTATGGGAAATCACACACGCTTTACAAAATGGATTAAAAACTGCAGGTTTTGAAATAGGAAAAACAAATTCACCTGTAACACCTGTTTTGATGAATGGCTCAATACCAGAAGCCACTAATTTAATTCTTGATTTGCGAGAGAATTTTAATATTTTTTGTTCGATGGTTGTATACCCTGTAGTGCCAAAAGGTGTTATTATTTTAAGATTAATACCCACTGCAGTTCATTCAATGGATGATGTAAATTATACAATTGATGCTTTTTCTAAAATTGTTGGTAAATTAAAATCAGGACAGTACATGTCGGATAAAATTGCCGCATTTTAATAATTTAAAGAACACATTATTAAATAAAAAATTATACCTAATGAAAAATAAAATTGTTTTTGGAAGTGCTCTTTTATTAATTTTAATGTTCACTTGTTCATGCGCTCACAGAGATTGCCAGGGACATAAAAAAACAACTAAAACAGAAATGGGTGGTTGGTTGTAATGTATTATTATAAAATAAAAAATCCCGTTCTTTAATAAAGAACGGGATTTTTTTATGAACTAAATTATATCTTAAGCTCTTTTTACGTTAACCGCATTTAAACCTTTTTTTCCTTCAGCAACTTCAAAAGTTACAGTATCATTTTCTCTGATTTTATCTTCTAAACCTGTTGCATGAACAAAAATTTCTTGACCTTGTTCATCTTTAATAAAACCAAATCCTTTTGCTTCATTAAAAAATTTTACTGTACCTGTTTTCATTGTAATGTAATTTAAGATTTTTTTAATAATTAATAATTTTGTACAAATATAATGCAACAATTTTAAAAAATCAAGGGATTTTTATTTTTTATCGTTTTTATAATATACACTATCGATGTAATAGTTTTGTTTAGCGAAGAATAAAAAATAGGATTACTAACTATTTTTGTTAAATCCTTTTTCAACTATTAATATTATAAACTACTTAACAAGCTTCTTTTTGGCTTTATCTGCTGCCTTTTTTTGATCTGATTCAAATTTAATATTATACCGAATATCTTTCCAATATTGCGCTCCATAGCTTACAAACAATTCTGAACCAGCTTTAATATCTTTAGTGGCAGAAATCCAACCTGATTTTTTGTAAATTTCATAATTACAATTATTAGTAATTCCTTTTACTTTAGTTAACCCTTTTGCATCATTTGCATAGCGAGCCAATTCATTTGGAGTATGGTAAGCATCAATACATTTATTTCGGCTAATAAAAAAAACATACCCTCCTTCATCTTTATTTGCACGAATATCACACTCTTTCCAATCAATTACTTCACCAAGGTATTCAACAATCCTTTCCCCCTTTTTAATATCCCTTTTTGTAAACAAGCCTTTTCCAGAGCCAGGAATAGTTGATTTTTTTACAATTAAATTTTTATCCATAATATTTTTTTGGAATGTAAAAGTAATAAATCAATCTAATTACTTAATGTTTATTATTCATTTTCAATTCAATAAGAAAAAACCCTCAATATTTTTTTTATCTTTAATAACTTAAACACATGTATTTTGTAAGCTTATAAAAGGTTCGCCTAAGTAAATTGGAATTCCTATCTTTGTTGATAGACTATACTATATGAAATAATTACTTTTTTTTAGGACAACTATTTACAATAAAAAGGTAATTATTAAACATAAAAAAATCTAAATTATTTTTCAGGTTAAAGCTTTATGAAAATATTACAATTATGTAGCAAACCACCTTACCCACCTAAAGATGGCGGAAGTATAGCAATGAACATACTTACCCAAGGGTTATTAAATGAAGGGCATTCTGTAAAAGTATTGGCTATATGCACTCCAAAATTAAACATTAAAATTGAAGATATTGATTTAGCTTATCGTCAAAAAACAAATTATGAATCGGTTTTTATTGACACTACCATAAAGCCTTTAGCTGTAATATTAAATTTATTTTCAACAAAATCATATAACATCGTTCGCTTTTATTCGAAAGAATTTAATGATAAATTAATTGAAATTTTTAAAACACAAGAGTTTGACATTATTCATCTGGAAACGCTTTGGGTGTCGCCATATTTAGATACATTACGTAAATATTCAAAAGCAAAAATTGTTCTTCGTTCTCAAAATATAGAATATAAAATTTGGGAACGCATGGCTTATTATTGCAGTAATCCAATAAAAAAGCACTATCTAAAATTGTTATCTCGTAGATTAAAAAAATATGAAAATGGTTTAATAAATAGTTATGATGGAATAGCAACAATTACCGAACTAGATAATACCACGTTGATAGAGGATGGTTGTAAAATACCGATCATTCACATTCCGTTTGGAATTGATTTAGAAAAATACAAAGAAGATAAATCGAATTTAGATTCGCCTTCTATCTTTCACATTGGTGCTATGGATTGGCGACCAAATTCAGATGGTATCGAATGGTTTTTAAAAAATTGCTGGTCGAAAATTTCTACAAAATATCCAACCATAAAATTATATTTAGCAGGTAGAAATATGCCCGATTGGTTAAAAAACTTGGAAATGAAAAATGTTGTGATTGAAGGAGAGGTAAGCGATTCCCATAAATTTATTAATTCAAAGTCAATTATGATTGTACCGCTCGCTTCGGGAGGAGGAATGCGTGTAAAAATTATCGAAGGGATGGCCTTAGGTAAAACAATTGTTTCAACAGCCGTTGGTTCGGAAGGTATTGATTATGAAAATAAAAAAAACATTCTGATTGCTAATACAGAAGATGAATTTACAACAGCAATAAGTAACTGTTTAGATGATAAATTATATTCAGAAAGTTTAGGGGAGAATGCGCGAAAACTTATAGAAAGTAAATACGACAATGCTATAATTTGTAAACGATTATCAGATTTTTACCAAAAACTTATTACAAAATGAAAATACTGGTTATACTTTCACGTGTACCTTATCCGCTTGAAAAAGGGGATAAGCTGCGAGCTTATAATCAAATAAAACAACTTTCAAAAAAACATCAAATTATTTTATTTGCTTTAAATGATAGCAAACTAGATGAAAAAGCAATTATTGAATTGAAAAAATATTGCCATTCAATTTCAATAGTTAAATTT
>CANCPZ010000222.1 GCA_947380175.1 Bacteroidota bacterium
AAATCAAAAACTCCTGTTCTAGACAATTTCGGAAGAGATTTGACAAAAGCTGCTGAAGAAGGGAAATTAGATCCCATTGTTGGTCGCGAAAAAGAAATTGAACGTGTATCACAAATTTTATCCCGCAGAAAAAAGAATAATCCTATATTAATTGGTGAACCAGGTGTTGGTAAATCTGCGATTGCAGAAGGATTAGCTTTAAGAATAGTGCAACGTAAGGTATCCCGTGTGTTATTTGGAAAACGGGTAGTGACGCTTGATTTAGCTTCGTTGGTTGCGGGTACAAAATACCGTGGGCAGTTTGAAGAGCGCATGAAAGCGGTAATGAATGAATTAGAAAAATCTCCTGATGTTATTTTATTCATTGATGAGATTCATACAATCATTGGTGCTGGTGGCGCTTCTGGATCTTTAGATGCTTCGAATATGTTTAAACCGGCATTGGCGCGAGGTGAGATACAATGCATCGGTGCTACCACTCTAGATGAGTATCGTCAATACATCGAGAAAGATGGTGCATTAGAAAGACGCTTTCAAAAAGTAATTGTTGAGCCTGCAACTCAGGAGGAAACAATTCAGATTTTGAATAATATCAAATCGAAATACGAAGATCATCACAATGTTACTTATACGGATGCTGCAATTAAAGCTTGTGTTTCTTTAACTGCACGTTTCATTACGGATCGTCACTTACCTGACAAAGCGATTGATGCGCTAGATGAAGCTGGTTCTCGTGTTCATATCACAAATATCAATGTCCCTAACAACATTGTTGAAATCGAGAAAAAACTAGAAGACATTAAAGAAGAAAAAAACAAAGTTGTTCGTTCTCAAAAATATGAAGAAGCTGCTCGTTTACGTGACACCGAGCGTCAATTATTAGAACAATTGGATGTTGCTAAAAAAACATGGGAAGAAGAAAGTAAAACTCATCGCGAAATGGTTAGCGAGGATAATGTCGCAGAAGTTGTTGCTATGATGACAGGAGTTCCTGTTCAACGAATTGCTCAAAACGAAGGAGATAAATTAATCAAAATGGCTAATTTGCTTCAAGGTAAAGTAATAGGGCAAGACGATGCAGTTAAAAAAGTTGTTAAAGCTATTCAACGTAACCGTGCGGGATTGAAAGACCCTAACAAACCGATTGGTTCATTTATTTTCCTTGGGCCTACAGGTGTTGGTAAAACACAATTGGCAAAAATTTTGTCTAAATATTTATTCGATAATGACGATGCGTTAATCCGAATCGATATGAGTGAATACATGGAAAAGTTTGCTGTATCTCGTTTAATTGGAGCTCCTCCAGGTTATGTAGGATATGAAGAAGGTGGTCAATTAACTGAAAAAGTTCGTAGACACCCATACTCTGTCGTTCTATTAGATGAGATTGAAAAAGCACACCCCGATGTATTTAATCTATTGTTGCAAGCATTAGATGATGGTCAAATGACTGACAGTTTAGGTCGTAAAATTGATTTTAAAAATACAATTATTATTATGACATCGAATATTGGTGCGCGTCAATTGAAGGATTTTGGACAAGGTGTTGGTTTTTCAACTTCAGCAAAAAAAGACACTGAAGACGAGCATTCAAAAGGTGTTATTGAAGGAGCATTAAAAAAAGCTTTTGCTCCAGAATTTTTAAATCGAATTGATGATGTTGTAATATTTAATTCATTAACACGTGATGATATACATAAGATTATTGATATTGAGTTAGCTAGTTTATATGGTCGTATAAGCGGATTAGGATATGCAATAAAAATTACTGAAGAAGCTAAAGATTTTATTTCTGAAAAAGGATATGACGTTCAATTTGGTGCCCGCCCTTTAAAAAGAGCTATTCAAAAATACTTAGAAGATCCGTTAGCAGAAGAAATTATAAAATCTAACTTAAGCGAAGGTGATAATATTGATGTTGGTTTTGATAAAGAAAAACTAGAAATAAAAATCAAAATAAGCAAACCAAAAGAATCAAAACCGAAGAAAAGTAAAAAAGAAGACTAAATAAAAAGCCCATCAATTATTGATGGGCTTTTTATTTTTTTAAAATCTAATCTTTATCGTCTTTTTCAACTTCAAGCCCTTCGATTTTTTTTAGGACCTCTCCTTTTTCAGTAAAGGTAAGCGAATATGTAAATTCGGCTTTTATTACACTTATCTTATAAATAGTTTCTTTATCAGACACAATACGAATTCCATCTTCTACTTTAAAACCTCGATAGTCTGTTTTTAAAGTGTTTTTTATTTCTGTAGGTAAATTTGCTGTAGCGGTTGGAATTTCGGTATTAAGCCAATTTCCGTCTTTATCAAAAGAAGCTGAGTATTCTATTTTATTAATAAAAAAATCAACTTTGTAATGATCGTAATCTATTTCCCAACTATCCTTTTCAGCAATAGTTCCAATAGCAAACTTCGACTTGTAAGATTGGGAAATTGCACTCGGCAAATCAGCTGCTGCTATCTTTTGAGAAAAAATTGGATAACTAAAAGTTAAACAAAAAGTGAAGGTTAAAATATTTCGTTTCATATTTTTTATTTTTTTAAAATTAGTTCAACAAATTTAATAAACCAAAATTATAAATTTTATGGGCTGAATTATGATTATTTTTTTGAAGAAAAATATATTTAGTTTTACACATTATAAAAAAACATGTATTAAATAATTAGGCAATGAGTAATCTACGAATAATTTTTATGGGTACACCCGAATTTGCGGTTGAATCGCTAGATATACTTTTAAAAAATAATTACAACATTGTTGGCGTAATAACTGTTCCAGATAAGCCAGCCGGAAGGGGACAACAAATCCAACAATCGGCCGTAAAAAAATATGCAGAAGAAAAAGGATTAAACATTATTCAACCTGATAAATTAAAGAACGAACTATTTTTATCTCAATTAAAAGACCTAAAAGCCGATTTGCAAATTGTTGTTGCTTTTAGGATGTTACCCGAAGTTGTTTGGAACATGCCACCAATTGGTACCATTAATTTACATGGCTCATTATTACCGCAATATAGAGGGGCAGCACCAATTAATTGGGCAATTATTAATGGGGAAAGAGAAACAGGAGTTTCTACTTTTTTTCTAAAGCAAGAAATTGATACAGGTCAAATTATTTTCAGGGAAATTATTAAAATCGGAGAAAATGAAATAGCAGGGGAAATACATGATAAACTAATGCATTTAGGAGCACGGCTGATTTTGAAAACTGTTAAAGCTATTGAAACAGAAAACTATCCTCAAATGGAGCAATCTTTACTTTTGCCAGCTGGGCAAGAAATTAAAAATGCACCTAAAATTTTAAAAGACGATTGTATTATTAATTGGAATAAAAATGCAGATTTTATTCATAATTTTATTCGAGGTTTAAGTCCTTATCCTACAGCATTTTCAAACTTTTGTTCACCTGAAAAAAAAACATATTCTGTAAAAATATTTAGAACTGAAAAGCTAATCGAAAAACATTCGTTCCCTTTATTTTCAATTGTAACAGATTCGAAAACATATCTTAAAGTTTCTGTAAAAGACGGCTTTATTTCAATTATCGACTTACAGTTAGCTGGTAAAAAAAGAATGCCTGTAAATAATTTTTTACGAGGATTTCAACTAAATAGCAACTGGAAAGTTTGTTAATTATTTTATTAAAAAAATATCTCAAGGATAGATTTTTCGTTTCGAATCAAATTTAAAACGTAAAACAATTATGCTACTAAAACT
>CANCPZ010000223.1 GCA_947380175.1 Bacteroidota bacterium
TTAATATTTAAGGAGCTAGGCGCTCTATTTCCCAAGCGTTATTTACCAATGAAAATAAAATTCGATCGTGTAAACGACTTGGGCGCCCCTGCCAAAATTCGATTGATGATGGTTTTAGTATATAACCTCCCCAATATGAAGGACGAGGAATGTTATCGTCGGGATATTTTGCTGATAATTCTGAATATTTTTCATCTAACACTTTTCTACTTTGTATTATTTTACTTTGTTCCGAAACCCAAGCACCTAATTTACTTCCTCTTGGTCTATTATTAAAGTATGAATCTGATTCTGTTTCGCTTTGTAATTGTAATACACCTTCTATTCTTACCTGACGCTCTAGCTCAGGCCAAAAAAACAACAATGCACAATTTGGATTTTCTAAAACCTCTACTCCTTTTCTACTTGTGTAGTTTGTATAAAACACAAAACCATTTTCATTAAAGTTTCGCAACAATACTATTCTAGCTGAAGGCTTACCCTCTTTGGTTGATGTACAAACAGTCATAGCATTCGGCTCATTTACATTGGATTCAACTGCTTCTTTGAACCATGTTTCGAATTGAAAAATAGGATTTTTATTTACATCAACTTTATCCAATGTTTTTTTAGAAAAATCATGACGAAGGTTATTGATATATAATTTTAAGTCTTCCATTTTTATATTGTTAAGATACGGCATTATTTAATTTATCTACCAATATTTTTGATAGGTTATTTGAAAAAAATTTTTGCTTGTAATTTGATACCCAACGAATTCCATTGATTGCATTTGTTAAAAATAATTCATCGGCTCCAAGTAAAACACTTTGCATAATGGGTAATTCGTAAACAGCAATTCGGTTTGCTTGTGCTATTTCTATAATTTTTTTACGCATTATACCATCAATACATCCATCGCTAACCAGTGAGGTATATAAAACTCCATTTTTTACAGCAAAAATATTGGAACTTATAGCCTCTGTTATGTTCCCTTTTTCGTTTACTAAAATACATTCATCCAACAAATGTTCTTTTTTATAAATACCTGCCATCACGTAAATTAAACTATTTGCAGATTTTATAGAAGATGAAACATTTTGAGTTTTTTTAAATTCTGTAAAAATATCTACCGATAAACCATCTGAATTTAGAACATACCCCTTTTCTTCTAAACTCGAAATTTCAATTAAATAAGAAACAGTATTATCGTTTGGCGAATAAAGGCCTCCACTATTCCTGTAAACAGTAATTCGCACGCGACCATCAGAAATTACACCATTTTTTTTTGCAAGTTCTAAAATAGCAAACTCGAAAAACGGTTGATTAAACAGCGGATTTATTTGCATTTTAAGTATTTGCATTCCTTTAAACAAACGCTGCAAATGTTCTTTTAAAAACTGAGGAGTATCATTTGTAATTCGAATAGTTTCAAACAATGCATCACCATAACAAAATGCTCTGTTATCAAATTTAAGTATTGGTTGATTTGCCAAAAAATAATTTCCGTTATGGTTAATATATTGCTCCATAGCTATAAAATCATTTTATTCAAAATTGTTTTTAATGAAACATTTGCTTCAATCAAAATACCTGTAACACCAGCCTTTTCTCCAGCTTCTACATCACGTTCTTTATCACCTATAAAATACGATTTTTTGGGATCTATATCAAAACGAGCCAATGCTTTTTCTACAAACAATGAATCTGGTTTACGGCAAATACAAGCACTTACATCTGGGTGATGAATACAATAATAAATTTCGGAAATACTGATAGTGTTTTTGGTAAATTCGTTAAGCATGTAGCTATGTATTATTTCTACATCTGTTTGCTTGTACAACCCCTTTGCAACACCACTTTGATTGGATACAACAATAAGAATAAATCCTTTTTGTTGAAATAGTTGCAAAACTTCAATTAAATCGGGTAAAATAACAAAATCTTGTAATCGGTAAGTAAACCCTCGTTCGGTATTTATTACTCCATCCCTGTCTAAAAATATTGCTTTTTGCATTATTGTCCGATTATTTTAGTAATAAAATCAGAGGCTAAACTTGGTTTTAAAATTATAGTAAACACTACCCCGTAAACTGCGCCCAAAAAATGCGCATCGTGCCCTATATTACTTTGCCCGCGCTTTCCTAAATAATATTCTATCCCTAAAAAAATTACACCAAAAAGGTATGCAGGAATCGGCACAGGTAAAAACAACATCATTAATTTTTGTGTTGGCGCAAGCACAATGCTTGCAAATACGATTGCGGATACAGCACCCGATGCACCAAGCGCATTGTAATAAATGTTGTCTTTGTTTTTTTCGTAAGAGTAAATAGACGACATTGCCAAACCACCAACATATAATAAAATAAAAAACAATGGACCTTTTATGCCAAACACTTCATCAAAACTATACATGGCTTCTACCCCTCTGCCAAAAATGTATAACGAAAACATATTAAAAGCCAGATGCATAAAATCAGCGTGAATTAATCCACTAGAAAAAAAACGATACCACTCCTTTCGATTTTTAATCATAAAGGCATTAAACATCAGTTTGTTTTTCATGGACGGATTTTCCATAAAAGCAATGGACACAATAACAGTTATGGTAATAATTAGAAGTGTAAGCATAAAGCAAAGATAAGAATTTGTTATTGGTTGTTGGAGCAGCGCTATGATTTTAAATTATCTAAATAAGATGTTTTAAAAAAATGTTCGGCTGATTTATTTTTGGGTATTTAATTACTGTTAATGCTTTGGAACGGAAAGTTACTGCTTTTAATAAATCAGTTGGCTTTAATGATACACTATGACAATAATGAGTATATTTAATATTTAGGATTTTATCTGCAATTTAAAGTAGGACCTCCTCTCCGAATCATGTTTTTTGCTTAAATTGCAGATAAAATCCTAAATGTTATAACTAATGCGGCAACAAGACCAAAATAAACACTATTAGGACTAATTAAAATGAAAAAAATATTCGTAGTCATATTATTCACCTTTCTGTACATTCGAGGGACCTCTCAGCAATATATTGTAGTTGGAGATTCAAGTAGTTCATATATTACATATAATAACATTAAAGATACAGTTGTACCTTTTATTGCCAAAAGTTCATATTCAGTTGACTTAGACATAGATTATGATGGGATTAAAGACTTAAGATTTTATAGAGCTCATGCTTCTTCACCCTCTTTTGGGCAAATCAATGAAGAAGTATATAGTTTGGATTCTGTACAATTTATAAGAACGTTATCCAATAGTACAAACTGCGATACATTAGTGATAAATGACACAATTCATAGCAGTTCAAACTGGAATAGTAATTATAGTTACGGAAATTTTTACTATAGTTTCTCTGGACCACCTCCGCCATGGGGCCCAGGAAACTCTGAGTCTGGAATTTGTAAAAAAAATAATACCTACATAGGTTTCAGAAAATTTAACGGCAGCGATACCATATATGGCTGGATTTTGCTAGATTTTCAGGGAACATATATGATACGATCTTATGCTATAAACAAAAAAATTAATCAAGTAGGATTGCAAGAAAATAAAAAGATAGGACAATTACTTCTTTATCCCGTTCCCTCAACTTGTAAGCTACCCTAAAATTTGAGCCAATCAAAAATAGAATTTTATTCATTTAAAAGATATTCCAT
>CANCPZ010000224.1 GCA_947380175.1 Bacteroidota bacterium
GACGCACTATGCCCATCAAAATTTTAATGGTTTGCTTAGGCAATATTTGCAGGTCTCCCTTAGCTGAAGGAATATTAGCTTCAAAACTTCCCAAAAATAAATTTAAAGTAGATTCCGCAGGAACAGGCTCTTGGCACATTGGTAATGCCCCCGATGAACGATCTATCAGTACTGCTAAAAAAAATGGAATTATAATCTCTAGTCAAAAATGCAGACAATTTACAAAAAATGATTTTGATTTTTTTGATTATATATACGTTATGGATTCCACTAATTATAAGGATATAATTGAACTTTCCGAAAACCAAGAGCATAATAAAAAAGTACAACTAATTTTGAATGATTTGTTTCCAAATGAAAATGTGGATGTACCAGATCCTTATTATGGTTTGCAAAACGGATTTGATTTGGTTTATCAGATGCTCAATGAAGCCTGCGATTTAATTGCCATAAAACTAATGAAAAAACATATTTAAATAATTGATTTCTACTATAGAAATAAGGTAAATCCCAATTTTTATCAACTTGTATATTAAAAGCAATACTCATGAAGCCAGTTTCATTTTACGGAAAACTATACCTTATTCCAACAACTTTAGGAGAAATTAATCCTGAAGATGTATTGCCGCTAACTGTAAAACGAACCATTGACTTTATTGATGATTATATCGTTGAGAACGAAAAAACTGCAAGAAAATTTATTAAGAGTATTCAGCCTGAAAAAATCCAATCTTCTCTTATTCTAAGCACTTTAAACAAACATACCGAAGATTCTGAACACGTAAAAATGATACAGCCTTGCCTTGAAGGAAAAAATATTGGCTTGATGAGTGAAGCTGGTTGTCCTGGAGTGGCTGATCCTGGTGCTGTCATCGTAAAATTAGCACATGAAAAGGGCATTCAGGTAGTGCCATTAGTTGGTCCGTCATCTATTCTTTTGGCTATTATGGCCTCTGGTATGAATGGGCAGAGTTTTACATTTAATGGGTATATACCTATTGATAAAACCGAAAAAAAAATAGCTATAAAAAATTTGGAAAAAATCTCTCAAGACAAAAACCAATCCCAGATTTTTATTGAAACGCCTTTTAGAAACAACAAAATGCTCGAAGATATTTTACAAGCCTTAAACCCATCAACTCATCTTTGCATTGCCACAGATATTACCTTGCCAACAGAATACATAAAAACAATGCGGGCATCTGAATGGAAAAAAATAAAGGTTGATTTACACAATCGCCCTACCATATTCATCATCCACAAAATGTAGCAGCAAATTATTGAAATTCTAATGTAATTGATGAAAATCATTAAGATAGAAGTATTCAATACCCACTTACAACTTCTTTTTTTATAATATTTCAAAAACTATATAATTTTAACTTCTTCCAATTTAAATCTATAATTTGAGGGGTAATTTGCATTAATTAGATCCTACAATATATCCGTTATTTTAACATAAATTAAAGATTATATTAACTAAAATCACAAAATAAAAAAGCTAACTTTATATAGAACTAAAATTAAAATGTTTTTTAAATAATTGACATTCAATAAATTGAATTTAAATTTATAATTTCATTTAGAACTTAGTCTGCTAATTCATCAAAAAATAGTATTAATTTAAAAATCTAAATATCATGAAATCACTTATTGTTTTTTTATTGTTTTTTGGCTTTGTAATTTCCTCTTATTCTCAAAAGAAACCCCAGAAAGAAGAAGGGAAAATAGACGTGATAAATTTACCAGAAATTGTAATTAAGAAAGCAGGAGCAGATTTTTCTGTATATATTCCAGATAAAAACCCAGACGGCAATGTTAAAAGAGTTCAGGAAAAATTTATTGCCTATGACTTAGGAAAAGACAATGAAGATTATGACGAATACCTATTGGTTATGCAAATAAAAAAAGGGACTTTATCCGCAACTTATGATGAAAAAGGAAAATTAATTCGCGTTGTTGAAAATTATAAAAACGTAGTACTTCCTAGTCAAGTGATCTATTCAGTTTATAAAAAATTCCCAGGATGGACTATTGTTAATGACAAATTCCTTTATACCCAAGAAGAAGGGGATATTATTAAAAAACAATATAATCTTAAGATTAAAAAAAATAAAGAAGTTCGCAAATTGGTTGTTCGTCCAAACGGAGAAATTGTTAAAGGACTCTAATAAAAGGTTTAAAAAAAAGAGGGCTAAAAGTGATTTTAGCCCTCTTTTTTTAAGGATATATTTTTTCTAATAAACATTTGCATCATTATCAGCAACTATAAATGAGGTTTCATAACCACTAAAGGCTTTCAAATAACTCCTCACAGAAGCCCCAAAAGCATCTTTCATAAATCTTTTTCCACTACTTCGGAAATATTTTTTAACAGAACCCGCTCCTCCTAGATGTGCAGCAGCCAAGATTCCAGACTCTGTAATCTTAATTCCATTGAGGATTCTTCCGTCATATTTTTGGATTTCGTCTTGCAACTCCCATTTATTTTTTGATAATAGGGCAACAAAAGCCTCTTCCTGCATTTTAGGATTATTCAAAAATGCTACTCGATTGTTAACTCCAATGGTTTTTAAGGTTTCCATACCAAATTGGTATTTGCCCAAGTAACCTAGAGAATTGATTTTTTTGTATTGACCTTGAGATTCCTTGAATGCAATCGCTTCCTTATAACCAATAAAGTACTTTCCTGTAAAAGGAACAGTCAAATTAGTATGTTCATTTTGTTTTTGAGATGGAAATAAGTAGTGAGTTCCATCGGTTTTATTTGTGAGAAACCATGAGTTGGAATCTAAATCGAAAGGTTTAAAACCTAAGCTTAAAAAAGCTATAATAATAGTCAAACTGGTATAAAAAGACCATTTGTTTATCATAAATTGTTTTTCTTCAAAACGCTGTCCCGTTAAGAAATTTCTATGTGCAAATATACTATAAATAATACATCATTGATAATCAATGTATTAAACTTATGCAAATAGCACAAAATACAAACTTTAAAATACCTCTTGAGGCTAGTGTTTACTTATGATTGTTGATGTCTTCCTGAATTAAAAAATAACTTGTAATTTTATTCCAAAAAGGAAGGTTTCGCACTAATTGTTGCCAAATCAACCTCGAAATTAAAGAAATTTTATCAAAATTATTTGGGTTTTAGCAGCTAAAAAAGGAAGGAAAAAGCATTGAATAATATAAATAAGCACATAACTTGAGTTTATTTATTTTTTTTAAAACCTTATCTTTTTACACCTTGACTATCAATCCAATCCGAATATTTTTTTGCGTTTAAATTGTGTTCCGGCAAAGTAGCAGCAAATTCATGGTAGCCAAAACGATTCACACTAGCACAAAAATAAATGAAGTTGTGTTTTTCAGGATTTAGCACCGCTTCAAGTGCCGTGATGTCGGGCATTGCAATTGGCCCTGGAGGAAGACCGATGTTCACATACGTATTATAGGGGGATGTCATTGTCAAGTCGTTATAAAAAACCCGCTTAATCACTTGGTCAAAATCATTTGACTTCTTTTTTATGGCGTAAATTACCGTGGGATCCGCTTGAAGTGGCATTTCTTGTTTCATCCGGTTCAAATAAACCCCTGCAATTCTGGGTCTTT
>CANCPZ010000225.1 GCA_947380175.1 Bacteroidota bacterium
TATATACTTAACTAAAATAAATAAACATGTTTTATTCTCATTTATTACAAATTGTAAATCCGGCTACTGCAGCCGTTAGTTCTACAACCGATACAATTAAAAATCTTGCAACACAGGCGGTTGCAGCATCACAAATAATTGTACCAAAACAAGATTCACTTTCGTTACTCGACCTAATTATTAAAGGTGGTTACATTATGATTCCCATGGGAATACTTTCCGTACTTACAATCTATTTTTTCTTTGAGCGTTATCTAACAATCAGTAAAGCATCTAAATTGGATAAAAATTTTATGAATAGCATTAAAGATTTTATTCATAATGGAAATTTGGAAGCCGCAAAATCATTATGTAAAAATACGGTAAGTCCTGCTGCTCGTATGATAGAGAAAGGCGTTTCGCGCATTGGTAAACCAATAAAAGAAATTGAAGAAGCGATGGAAAGTGTTGGTAAATTGGAAATAAATCGTTTAGAAAAAAACTTAAGTGTGTTAAGTTTAATTGGTCGTATAGGTCCTATTTTTGGCTTTATTGGAACTATTGCTGGGGTAATTAAAATATTTTATGACATATCCTTAACTGATAATATTAGTATAGGTGTAATTTCTACTGGCTTATACCAAAAAATGATTACCAGCGCATCAGGCCTTGTAGTTGGATTATTAGCGTTTATCGGTTTTTATATTTTGAATTCGATGCTTGATAAAACAATTAATAAAATGGAAAGTGCATCGGTCGAATTTATTGATATTTTACATGAGCCAACTAAATAGTTTACGAAGAACCTTTTTAAATTTAAAGGTTTAAGGGGAGACGTTCTATGCGAACAATTATACATTCAATAATTTTAAAATGAAATTAAAACGCAGACATAGGGAAGGCGCCGAAGTAAGCACAGAGTCATTAAATGATATCATGTTCTTTCTTTTATTATTCTTTTTAATTCTTTCTACACTTGCAAATCCAAGTGTGTTAAAGCTAACACTGCCCAACTCAAAATCGGCTGAACAGTTAGCTAAGCAACAGGTTACAGTTGAAGTAGATGCCAATCATCAATACATTGTAAATAAAACTCCAATTCAGTTTTCGGATTTAGAAAATGCTTTAAAAATAGAATTGGCTAGAACAAAATCCCCAACAGTAATATTAAAATTAGATAATACGTTATCCATTCAGGATTTGGCTGATGTAATGCAAATTGGCTATAGTTTAAAGGTAAAAATGGTATTGGCTACCAAAGCTACAAACAAATAATAATGAGCGCTTCAGTAGAAAATAAAAACCGATTTATTGCTTTGGCTTTTACGCTAGTTTTTCATTTGCTATTATTTTTATTATTTATTTGGATGGTTTTTATAACACCTATTCCTCCTTTCGAAATCAAGGCGATTCCTGAAATTGAAATGGATTTAGGTGCCGAAGGATTTGGTAATGCCGATGCTGGTGGTTCTGGTAATCACGATAAAGATATTGCAACAAGTGAAAAAGCGTCGGTAAAACCTGTTGTTACAAATGATTCGCCAAATGTAATCACAGACGATTCGGAACCCTCAGCCACAGTTAAAACAAATCCAAAAAGTAAAAACGAAAATAAAACAGAAGCACCAGTTGTTGAAGTGCCAAAGCCTAGTTCGGAATTATTAAGTGCATTAACAGTATTAAAAAACAAACACAAGCATGAAGGCCAAGGGGAAGGTGGCGGACATACTGGTGGGTCTGGAAGTGGCGATAGTAAAGGTGTTGGAGCAGGAAATGGTTCTGGGCATGGCGACAAAGATCCAGGGTTTAATGGTAATGGAGGATACGATTTAAAAGGAAGAAAGTTGGTTAAAAAACCAGAGCGTATGACTGATTCGCAAGAAGAAGGAGTTGTTGTTGTTGAAATTATTGTTGATGAAAATGGAAAAGTGATAAAAGCTACACCTGGTCAAAGGGGCTCTACAACAACAAGTTCAAAGTTGTATTCGAAAGCGCATCAAGCAGCACTTGGTGCTAAATTTAATCCTAGCCCTGATGGGATACAAGAACAACGTGGTACTTATACGTTTGTATTTACGTTAGAATAAAAATTCTTTTACTTTTGCACTGAATCAACACTTCCTTACTATGACCTTTTCGATTAAATGAATTACCAGCAAACACTCGATTATTTATTTAGCCAGTTGCCAATGTTTCAGCGCGTTGGTAGTGCTGCTTACAAAGCCAATTTAGATAATACAATTGAGATTTGTAAGTTGCTTGGCAATCCCGAAAATAAATTTAAATCGATACACATTGCAGGCACTAACGGAAAAGGATCAACCTCACATTACCTCGCTTCCATATTACAAAGTGCAGGATATAAAGTAGGCTTATATACATCACCTCATTTAAAGGATTTTAGAGAGCGAATAAAAATTAATGGAGAAATGATTTCGCAACAAGCCGTTGTTGAATTTGTTGAGAAGTATAAAACAGATTTCGAAAAAATACAACCATCTTTTTTTGAAATGACGGTTGGTTTAGCATTTGATTATTTTGCAAACCAGCATGTTGATATTGCTGTAATTGAGGTAGGTTTAGGTGGTAGGCTTGATTCAACAAATGTAATAACACCTGAATTAGCTGTTATTACTAATATTAGTTTTGATCATGTTGGCTTGTTAGGCGATACACTCGAAAAAATTGCAGTTGAAAAGGCTGGAATAATCAAGACTGCTATACCTGTTGTTGTTGGCGAATCGCATGTGCAAACAAAAAGTGTATTTATTGAAAAGGCAAAGTCGGAAAAAACTTCCATAATATTTGCTGATGAAATTTATGCAGCCCGCAATGTGCATTTTAAAAATAACGAACAGCTTAGTATGTTTATGGATATTTTTAAATACGCACATTCCGATACCGTACGTTTTGATAAAACAGAAGACTTATTTTATTTAAATTTAGAAACAGAATTGCTGGGCTTGTATCAACAAAAAAATATAGCAACTGTATTAGCAGCCGTAGGCATCTTAGCCACTAAAGGTTATGTTTTGTCCGAATATTTTGTTCGTGAAGGATTAAAAAATGTTGTTAAGCAAACAGGATTAATGGGGCGTTGGCAAATACTTTCAAAACAGCCCTTGGTAATAGCTGATACAGGACATAACGAAGCAGGGTTAAAGGAGGTATTGATTCAAATTCAGGAAACACCGCATAATCATCTCCATTTTGTGCTTGGAATGGTAAATGATAAAGATGTTTCTGCCATTCTTGAAATGTTGCCTAAAACTGCCACCTATTATTTTTGCAACGCTGCTATTCCCCGTGCTTTGGAAGCACAAGAGTTGGCAAAGCTGGCTAAAGGCTTTAGCCTAAACGGAAATGTGTTTAGTTCGGTTAAAAATGCGTTTTTTTCGGCCATAAAAACTGCTCAATCTAATGATTTGGTATTTGTTGGTGGGAGCACTTTTACTGTGGCAGAAATTGTTTAAATGAAAAAAAATAAAAAAATATAGTTGCAATTCCAAAAAGTAATTATATTTGCACCCCGTTTAGTAATAAATGGAGTTTTGGGAGCTTAGCTCAGCTGGTTCAGAGCATCTGCCTTACAAGCAGAGGGTCACTGGTTCGAACCCAGTAGTTCCCACA
>CANCPZ010000226.1 GCA_947380175.1 Bacteroidota bacterium
CAGAAAGTTTACCGAATACTAAACAATATTATCTATGGAGTCCGCGAGTATCTATTGCTGTTCCGCATCCAACAGGAAATAAATCATTTAAAAAATGTTTTGTTGGTATTTATGAATTAACGGGTGGTCTAAATTTAATGTTGTATAAAGGATTTTTTATTGGAGTTTCAGGCAAAGAAGCTTTACTGAAAATTACTGAAAATAAAATACCAGATTATAACGCTAATATGCGCATTGATAATGCAGCACTAAAAATAGGAGGTGATTTTTATGTTGGTGAAAAAAATCGTATCATATTAGCTTTAGCGATTTCTGGAGGAAAAAGTTGGACAAAATACGAAGGCTTTGTTTGTAAAGATATAAACAAAAAAACAATGATTACAAGTTATACCACAAACTACATTGAACCCGAAGTAAATTTATTTTTTTTAGTTGAATCGAATTTCGGGATTGGTGCAACAATATCGTATAGTTTATTTAATACAAATTTTGACCCATATGAACTATGCTTAAATGATTGGGCTAGCTTCGATAAAAAAAATGCTGGTCAAACGCAATATCTTAGTTTCGGTTTGTGTTTTTATTATAGCTTAGTCAATAAAAAGAAATAAGCTTTATTCCTTTTTTAGTTTCTTAAATTATTACATTTTATACTCGAATGACTCCTGAAAACGGTTTTAAAATTATTAAAGAACAACTCTACACTCAATGCTCTGCATATGTTAATCAATGTATTGTAAATATACAAACAGCCATTGATGCATCAAACGAATCTAGAAACAATGAAACAAAAAGTAGTGCGGGAGATAAGCATGAAACAGGAAGAGCAATGATACAAATTGAACAAGAACAATATGCGAAACAACGAGTTAAAGCATTGGAAGTAAAAAAAATGTTCGATAAAATTAACCCATTACAAAACTCTAAAAATGTAGCGCTTGGGAGTTTAGTAATAACAAACAAAGGAGATTTTTATATTTCAATAAGTGCCGGTAAAATTACAATTGAAAATAAAAATTACTATGCCATTTCACAAGCTTCCCCCTTTGGATTAAAACTATTTGGAGCAAAAAAAAATCAGCAAATCAATTTTAATAATCAGGTTTATCGTATTTTAGATGTAGTGTAAATATATTCACTAAATCATTTCTTTTATTTCAAAACCGACTTTTTTAAAGTCCTTCCAAAAATCAGGATACGATTTTTTCACTACTTCCGGATGCTCGATACAAATTGAATTTAAATCATGTATAGCTAACATTGAAAAAGCCATAGCCATTCGATGATCCTCGTAGGTTGAAATTGAAATGGGCTCAGTAATTTTATCAATTAAAAAGTCTTCGTATTTAATATTTATACAACTTTCATTTAATATTTCAATTTCAGTTCCAAGTTTTTTTAATTCTTTTTTTAAAGCCCCTACCCTATCTGTTTCCTTAATTTGTAAAGTGTGTAACCCATTGAAAAACGCAGGGATTTTTAATGCGCTTGCTACAACAGCTATCGTTTGTGCTAAGTCAGGGCAATCCGAAAAATTAAAACCAAAATGTTCATCTTTTATCCTTGTTTTTGTTAACCTAATTCCATTTTCTATATATTCTGTTTTTACACCTAAAAAAGTAAATAAATCAGCTACTATTGAATCGCCCTGTAAACTCGAATTTAGTAACCCCATAATCTTAAAATCTGCTTCTTTTGATAAAGCAACCATTCCATACCAATATGAAGCAGCGCTCCAATCTGCTTCAATTTTATATGTATAACCAGGTTCGTTTTTTATCTGATAACCTTGTTTATCGACCGAAATAAAATTATCGCGCCATTGAGCATGAACATTAAATTCTTTGAGCATATTCAATGTCATCTTAACATATGGTCGAGAAGTAACTGCTCCATTAAATTTTATTACTAAGCCATCCTGTAATTTAGGAGATATTAATAATAAAGCTGAAATAAATTGACTACTCACATTTCCATTCATTTCAATTTCGCCACCTTTCAATGTTCTTCCATTTATCTTCAATGGCGGAAAACCTTCTTCTTCAAGATAGTCAATACTCGCACCCAATTCTCTCAATGCATTTACTAAAATACCAATAGGCCTTTTTTTCATTCTATCGGTACCCGTTATTATACGTGTTCCTTCTAAAGTCGAAAAATAAGCTGTTAAAAAACGCATCGCAGTTCCTGCAGCACCTACATCATAAATATTTTCTTGTTGATTATATGTTTTAGCTGACTGAAGGATTGATACCATCACTTTAGTATCATCAGCATCGGCAAGTCCTTTTATTTCAAATGGATCGGAGCATAGTGCTTGAATAATTAAAGCTCTGTTACTTTCACTTTTTGAAGTGGTAAGTTCAATAGTACCTATAAGTTTTTTAGTTGGGTGAGAAATACAAAACTTCATATATTTTTATTTTTTAAAACGATTTGTGATTTTTCCAAATAATAGTTTAGCGATTCTTTAATCAAATCTGTAGAAATAATTTTATTTATTTCAGATTTACCAATAGCAGAAATTAAAGTGAAATTTATTTCTCCATTGTTATTTTTTTTATCATGAAGCATCAACTCTATTAACGAATCATAATCGGATTCCGAAAATAATGCTGGACTATATATATTCAATATAAAATTAGTTATCTCTTTCAATTGGATAGCCGAGAGTGTTAATTTTTGGTTCGATAAATAGGCCTCGCAAACCATACCAATTGCAATAGCTTCGCCATGCAATAATGTTTTTTCAACAGTGTTATGATCTAAAAATAAAGTTTCAATTGCATGTCCAATTGTATGACCAAAATTTAAGGATTTACGAATATTTTTTTCCATTGGATCCTTTTGAACAATGCTATTTTTGATATTTATAGAAGATTCTATTAAAGAATCAAAATCAGCAAGATTAGATAAGTTAGCTTGTTTTATTTCATTCCAGTAATTTTCATCTGCAATCAGTGCATGTTTTATCATTTCGGCAAATCCTGATAATACCTGCCGTTTATCTAATGTATTCAACATATTTATATCAACAAAAACTCCAGAAGGATTACTAAAAACTCCAATTTCATTTTTTAGATGATTAAAATCAATCCCTACCTTTCCACCAATTGATGCATCTACTTGGGAAAGTAATGTAGTGGGTATATTTATAAAATCAATCCCTCGCTTAAATGTAGAGGCAATAAAACCGCCCATATCACCAATAACTCCTCCTCCTAAATTAACCAGTAAAGACAATCTATCTGCTTTCATTTCACTTAAAGCCGACCAAATCTGAATACATAGTTCAATGCTTTTATTTTCTTCACCACTATCAATCTCAATAATTTCGGCTTTTTTAAATTCAGTTACTTCTGCTCCTAATTGAGGGTAACAATACTTTAATGTGTTTTCATCTACTAAAATAAAAATTTTAGAATATTTAACTTTATTTAATTTAAAAAAACTATTCAGTTCTTTTACAATATCTTTTACTATAAATACTGAATAATTAGTGGACTTAATTTCAATCATTTATTTTTAATTAAAAAACAATATAAATACTTATGTAATTTTAATAATTTGAAAGTTTGAGTAAACATTTTTTAAAATACA
>CANCPZ010000227.1 GCA_947380175.1 Bacteroidota bacterium
GACTTCGGTATTAAACCAGAATATGATAAAATAAAAATTAACGATTTAACATTAACTGTTCCTAAAATAACAATAAACAAATATGGAATTTCCTAATCATCATCGACAAATTGTAGAAGATTTAATGAGTGGTAAATTTATTTTGCCAACAGAGCGCACTTATGCTGTTTTAAAGGATAATGAGCAATCGTACACCTATTTTTTTAAAGCATCGTTTAATTACGATTTAAAAATTACACAAGATTTTGTTTTCTTGATTTCAGATGAATCAAACGAAATGCTTTCGCGTGATATATGCATTTTTATTGCTATTTTGAGTTATGAACTTGATCGTGATGGGAAGAATTTTTTAGAACGTATACAGTTTACTGAATTTGAAATAGAAGAAATTGAAAATTACTTCACCAATTCTTCATACATCGATTTGATATTAGCGAACAAACAATTGAAAGATGCTGATTCACGTAAAAATTTTATTAATACGCTTAATAGGAGAAATGTTATCGAAAAGACCTCCGATAATCGTTTTATGTTTACTTCTGCCCACAAATTTTTTATGGATTTTGCAACCGATATTGTCAAGTTTGAAAATGTTGATAAAGAGGATTAATTAATAAATACGATTATTAAATTCCTCATTAATATTCAATTGTTGATAATCTTAATTTGAATAAAGATAACGTGCTATAAACGTTAAGGGAAGTATTATTGCTTAAATCAAACTTGGAAAAACTAAATTTCATACTAAATCTATATTCTTTACCCTTCAGTTTCGTAAATTCGCAGAAACTTAGTAATTTATAACCTTATGTATCCAACAATATACCATGCAGTAAAAGACTTACTCGGAATAGACTTGCCATTTCTTAGGATGGTTCAAAGTTTCGGTTTTTTTGTTGCGCTCGCATTTTTAGTATCAGCATATTTTTGGACTCAAGAGTTAAAGCGTATCGAAAATAATGGATTACTGAGTACTACAACGGTTAAAATTTTAAAAGGTCAAAAAGCAACAGTTTCCGAACTTATTACAGCTGCAATAATAGGTTTTTTTATTGGTTATAAACTGCTATACATTGCTCTTGATTTTTCTGCTTTTACTGAAAATACGCAAGGTTTTATACTTTCAACAAAAGGTAATTTTTTGGGCGCTCTAGTTGGCGCCGTAGTTTCAGTATATCTTAAGTTTAGCGAAAAAGAAAAGACTAAATTAGAAACTCCTGTTTTAGTTGAGGAGGTAGTACATCCATATCAGCATGTTGGTAGCCTTACTTTAGTAGCTGCATTTGCAGGTATTTTAGGTGCTAAGCTTTTTCACAATCTTGAAAACTGGGACGATTTTATTGCCGATCCTGTTGATGCAATTCTTTCATTCAGTGGTTTAACAATGTATGGAGGTTTAATACTTGCTTCGATTGCATGCATTTATTATGGTAAAAAAAACAAAATAGCTGTACCTCATTTAATTGATTCGGCGGTCCCTTCATTAATGATAGGATATGCAATCGGACGAATAGGCTGTCACGTTTCTGGTGATGGTGATTGGGGAATCAATAATATTGCCCCAAAACCAAATTGGTTAAGTTGGGCACCTGATTGGTTATGGAGCTACGATTACCCGCACAACGTAAATAGTGTTGGCGAACAAATGCCTGGTTGCTTTGGTTTTCATTGCAATCATTTAGTGCCAAATGTTTTTCCAACGGCATTTTATGAAACACTCATGTGTTTGTTTTTATTTTTTATAATATGGATTATTAGAAAACGAGTTACAACTCCAGGTGTGTTGTTTTCTATTTACCTTATATTTAATGGCGTTGAGCGCTTTACAATAGAACAAATTCGTGTAAATACACCACAACATTTATTAGGATTTACATTTACACAAGCCGAATTTATTTCAGTTTCATTATTTTTTATGGGCCTAATAGGTATCTGGTATTTTAAAAGATTAGGTAAAAAAAATAGTAAAGAATTATCGGCATAGGTATTATAAATACGAATACTAATTTGATGAACACGTTTTAAATGAAAATTGATTTACAAAAAATATGTGAGGATACTTGTTCTATTGCAAAAGAAGTTGGTCTATTTATTAGTAACGAGCGCGCCAAATTTTCGACCGAAAGTGTTGAAGTAAAAGGCACAAATGATTTTGTTTCATATGTAGATAAGACATCAGAAAAGTTATTGGTTGAAGCGCTTGCTATTTTATTACCTGAATCTGGATATATTGCTGAAGAAGGTACATCTACAAAAAAAGGTGAAGTTTATAATTGGATAATTGACCCTTTAGATGGCACAACAAATTTTATTCACGGTATACCTTGTTATGCTATTAGTATTGCGCTAATGCGCGCTAATGAATTAGTTTTAGGTGTAATTTACGAAATAAATATGGACGAATGTTTTTATGCTTGGGAAGGTAGCAGCGCATATATGAATGGAAAGAAAATCAATGTTTCTATAGCTCCAACATTAGCAGATTCACTTATTGCTACTGGTTTTCCTTATTATGATTATAGTAAGATGGATCAATATATGGAACTCTTTAAGTATTTTATGAAACACACCCATGGCTTGCGCAGATTAGGTTCTGCAGCAACCGATCTTGCTTATGTTGCTTGTGGAAGATTTGAAGGTTTCTATGAATATAGCCTGCAACCTTGGGATGTAGCTGCAGGAGCATTTATTGTTAAACAAGCAGGTGGAAAGGTTACCGATTTTAAAGGCAAAGATGATTATATATTTGGAAAGGAAATCGTAGCTGGTAACGCTCTTGTTTTTGATGAATTTTTAAATGTTGTGAAAAAACATTTTGAGTAATTTTGTTACATCAATTCGCTTTTACAAAAACAGGTTTAATTAATAGACTCTAATTCTTAATTATTATATGCTACAAGTTGCAAATATGAAACAACTAAAAATTGCTTGGAAACTTGTTAGAACTTATTTTCCTGATGTATGGCAATACCTTATTATCATAATTATAATGATTATTGCAGCAATTTTTATTTTGTAGTAAATCTGATATTAAATAACAAAAACGTATTATACAATTTTTAAATAAAAATTGATTGTAAAAGGTAAAGTCAGAAGTATACATAGGCACAATCTAATACCCACAAATACATTCCGTTTTAAAATTATTTAAATTCATGATTCTGAATTTAATAATTTTTTATTCTACAATTAAAGCATCGGGGTATTTTTCTTTCCAGGATTTATATGCTTCCATTGTACGAACTGTAATTGTTGTTTTATTATCGATTTGTATTTTTATTTTAGGACGACTATCGATAATTGTTTTTTTATTTTTCATATTTTTCAGTTTTTAATATTGAATACAAAGCCTATTTACTTTTAGCTTATTTGATTAACTAAATGCAAATTCAACTTTTAAAATTTGTTTTTTTCTTTCACTTTTTTATCTGTTATACTTGTATTACGGAACACAAATTCGTTTTTTATTAAATCCAATACGATGTTTGCTTCCTTTTGAATAAATCCGGATAATATTTGTTTTGAAAGTTCGTTCAATACTCGTTTTTGAATCACTCGTTTTACAGGTCTTGCGCCAAATTGAGGATCAAAGCCTAA
>CANCPZ010000228.1 GCA_947380175.1 Bacteroidota bacterium
ATTCTGGCACATTATTACCAAGATAGCGATATTCAGGATATTGCTGATTACATTGGTGATAGCTTGGGCTTATCGCAAGAAGCATCAAAAACCGATGCTAAAATCATTGTTTTTGCAGGAGTTCATTTTATGGCTGAAACTGCAAAAATATTGTGCCCTAATAAAAAAGTTTTATTACCTGATTTTAATGCAGGTTGTTCTTTAGCTGATTCTTGTCCTGCTGATAAGTTCATTGAATTTAAAAAATTATTTCCTGATCATTTAGTAATTTCATACATCAATTGCAGTGCTGATTTAAAAACATTAACCGATATTGTATGTACATCAACAAATGCAGTACAAATTGTAAATAGTCTTCCTAAAGATCAAAAAATTATATTTGCTCCAGATAAAAATTTAGGGAATTATATCAATAAAAAAACAGGAAGAAATATGGTTTTGTGGGACGGAGCTTGTATGGTCCACGAAATTTTTTCATTAGAAAAGATTATAAAATTAAAACATCAGCATCCTAATGCATTACTTTTAGCTCATCCCGAATGTGAAGAAAATTTATTAGATATAGCTGATTATATTGGAAGCACAACTGGAATATTAAATTTTGCATCAAAATCAAATATTAAAGAGTTTATTGTTGCTACAGAGTCTGGTATTATACATCAGATGCAAAAAAATAACCCAAATAAAACGTTTATACCCGCTCCACCTAATAATTCTTGCGCATGCAATGATTGTCCCCACATGAAATTAAACACGCTGGAAAAGCTTTATAATTGCTTAAAATATGAACAACCTGAAATAGTATTATCAAGTAACTTAATCGAAAAAGCTAAGCTACCAATAATTAAAATGCTTGATTTATCTAAACAATTTGGTTTATAATAAATATAAATAATTGATAATTAAATAGTTACAATTATATATTATTAAAAAGTATTTTAATTTTATTATTTTTGCTAGTTATTAAAAAAATAAAAATGTTTAAAGAATACGATGTAATTGTAGTTGGTGCAGGCCATGCTGGTTGTGAAGCAGCAGCAGCAGCAGCTAATATGGGTTCTAGTACTTTATTGGTAACAATGAATTTACAAACCATTGCACAAATGAGTTGTAATCCTGCTATGGGTGGCATTGCAAAAGGACAAATTGTTCGTGAAATTGACGCATTAGGTGGTTATTCTGGAATAATTACTGATAAAACAGCTGTTCAATTTAGAATGTTAAACAGATCTAAAGGTCCAGCTATGTGGAGCCCCAGAGCTCAAAGTGATCGTTGGAAATTTGCTGAAGAATGGAGATTAATGTTAGAGTCTACACCTAACCTCGATTTTTGGCAGGATATGATTAAAGGTTTAATCATTGAGGATAATAAAGTTTGTGGCGTTATTACTGGTATGGATCTTAAGATACGTGCAAAGTCAGTAATATTAACTAACGGCACATTTTTAAATGGATTAATTCATTTAGGTGAAAAACAATATGGTGGTGGTAGGGCTGGTGAAAAATCAAGTACAGGAATAACAGAACAATTAGTTGAAATAGGTTTTAAAGCTGGCCGAATGAAAACAGGTACACCACCGCGTATTGATGGTCGTTCTTTAGATTATTCGAAGATGGAAGTACAACATGGTGATGAAAATCCTAACCGTTTTTCATATTTAAATAGTGAACAATTTGCTTTTAAAGTAAAAAAAATGGACCATTCAAAAAATGGTCCAGAAGGACAAATACCTTGCTATGTTACTTATACAAACGAAGAAGTTCATGATATTTTAAGAACAGGTTTTGAAAAATCCCCTATGTTTTCCGGTCGTATTCAAGGTTTAGGTCCTCGTTATTGTCCTAGTATTGAAGATAAAATTACTCGTTTTGCCGAACGAGATAGACATCAAATATTTGTTGAACCAGAGGGTTGGAATACCGTAGAAATTTATGTCAATGGTTTTTCCACGTCTTTGCCAGAAGACGTTCAATATAAAGCTTTAAAAAAGATTCCTGGTTTCGAAAATGTTAAAATGTTTCGTCCAGGTTATGCTATAGAATATGATTATTTTCCTCCTCAACAATTAGCACTTACGCTCGAAACTAAATTAATTCAAAATTTATACTTTGCTGGTCAAATTAATGGAACAACAGGTTATGAAGAAGCTGCTTGTCAAGGATTAATGGCAGGTATTAACGCACATTTAAAAATTAATAATCGAGATTCATTTATTTTAAAACGTTCAGAAGCTTATATAGGTGTTTTAATTGACGATTTAGTTACTAAAGGAACTGAAGAACCTTATCGCATGTTTACTTCTCGCGCTGAATATAGAATATTATTACGTCAAGATAACGCTGACATTAGGTTAACACCAAAATCTTTTGAATTAGGTTTAGCTAAGAAAGAAAGATTAGATAGGGTTAACTTAAAACAAAAACAAACACAAGCGATTATAGCGTATTTTAAAAATGAGAGTATTGAACCTGCTGAAATTAACCCAGCTTTAGAAATTATATACTCGGCACCTATTGTTCAAAAAGTAAAAATGTTTAGCATATTGGCAAGACCAACAATAACTCTTTTAGATTTTGCTATCTATTCTCCAAAGGTAAAAGAATTTATTTCTCAATTCGATTTAGAAAGTATAGAACAAGCAGAAATTTTAATGAAATACGAAGGTTATATTTTGAAAGAACATGAGTTAGCTGACAAACAAATTCGTTTAGAGGACTTACAACTTCATGATGATTTTGATTATGTGCGCCTAACATCTTTATCTATTGAAGCTCGTGAAAAACTCACAAAAATTAAACCAAAAACAATAGGACAAGCTTCTCGTATATCTGGTATTACCCCATCTGATATATCTATATTAATGGTTTATTTAGGCAGATAGTTTCACGTGAAACCATATTAAATTATTTATACACCATTTCTTAGAAATTATCGAAGTATTATTTTATTTATTTAACTATGGAAACATTAAGTAATTGTCCAATTTGTAAATCTATTAGATATAAGCCAAATTTAACTTGTCTTGATCACACTGTTTCACGTGAAACATTCCAAATTGTTACTTGTGAATCTTGTGGTTTTAAGTTTACAAACCCCCGTCCATATACTATTGATTTAGGTAAATATTATAAGTCGGAGGATTATGTTTCTCATTCAAATACAAATAAAGGGTTTATAAATTCAACTTACCAGGTCGTTCGGAAATATACTTTGTTTAAGAAGCTACAACTAATTTCAAAACATTTTAAAACGGGTAATATTTTAGATATTGGTTGTGGTACAGGTGAGTTTTTGAATATTTGTAAAAATGCCAAATGGAAAACATTTGGTATTGAGCCAGATTCTGATGCTAGAAATATGGCTTTTAATAACTATGGTTTAGATGTTCGCGATGAGTTAGATTTAAATAGTTTCGAAGACGCTAGTTTTGATATTATTTCTATGTGGCACGTTTTAGAACATGTTCCTGAGTTAAATGAAAGAATATTGGAGATAAAGCGATTGATTAAACCGAATGGTGTGGTCATAATTGCTGTTCCTAATTGCAGCTCTTTAGATGCAAAA
>CANCPZ010000229.1 GCA_947380175.1 Bacteroidota bacterium
GTGGGTTCCGATACGCATCATAAGAATCACATTGCGGCATTTGATCAAAAAGTACAATTAAAGGATTTGATACCACTTAAAGAAATTATTGCCAACAATCAGATTTTTAAGTCGGAATAGTTTATTATACACACTAGTAAATGAATGGAGTAGAATAAACAAAAACAATGAGCTAACCTTTTTACTCTTTACGCTTTATAAAAAAAGTCCACAAAAAAAATATTTTTTTGTAGACTTTTTTGGTATAATAATAACTAACCCATTTATATTTTAAACAATTTTTTGTACCATGGCAAAATATCTGGATTTTCTGGTTCTACTCCATAGCCATAAGAATAGCCATAAGTATAACCATAAGTGTACCCATAACCCAATTTTGAAAAATGGGTGTCATTAAGTAGCATACACATATTTTTTAATTTATTTTCTTTATATAATAAATTTATTATTTGTAACATTTTTTTCTCTAAAACGTTAGCACGAACAATATATACAAAACAATCTGAATGTTTAGCCAATAATAAGGTATCAGTAACTAGATTTACGGGAGAAGTATCTACAATGATGTAGTCGTATTGCAATTTTAAATATTTAAAAAGGTCATCCACCCTTGTCCCCATTAGTAACTCTGCAGGATTTGGAGGTATCACCCCAGGAGGTAAAACATCAAAGTTTTTAAATCCTTGTTGTTTAAGAATCATATCCTCAATTTTCAAATCTTTAGAAGACAGATAATTAGTTACGCCTCTATCATCTGGCAATACTATATATTCACTTAGTTTTGGATTTCTAATATCCATACTCATCAGTAATACTTTTTTTCCTGTTAATGCAAATGTGGCTGCAAGATTTACCGAAACAAAAGTTTTGCCCTCTTTAGGAAAAGTGGATGTCAAAAATATTGTTTTGGCTTCACCTTCAGGCACCTCAGTAAGCATAAATTCAAGATTCGTACTAATAATACGAAGAGCTTCTGCTGAGCTGGTTCTATTTTCCGGTTTCATGATTTCATTTGGCGTATCTGATTTTGGCAAATCACCAATGAACGGAATAGTTGTTTCTCCTTGAAGATCGTAACGACTTTTTATTTTGTTATTCATAAAATCTAAAAGGTAGAAAATAGAGAGAGGAAATAAAAGTCCAATTAATAATGCAACTAAATAAAGGGTGCTTTTATTAGGTGAAACTGGAATAGGCAATGTTTTTGGACTATCAACTACTCTGGCATCAGAAATAGTTGTCGATAAATAAAGTGCTGATTCTTCTCTTCTTTGTAGTAAAAACAAATATAATCCTTCTTTTACTTTCTGTTGCCTAGAAATGACCTTAAATTGAAGTTCCATCTTCGGAAGGTTTAAAATTTTAGCATTCAAAATGGATTTACTTTTGATTAAATCTGCTTTTTGATTTTTTGTAATGGCTTGAAAACTATTTAAAACTGAAATAATATTATTTTTTAAAGAAATCAGTTGCTGCTCTATTTTTATCACATTTGGATTCTCAGATGTTGCTGATTTTAGAATTTTGTTTCTATCTAAAACCAATTGATTATAAGAATTAATAAAGCCTAAAATATCACCCTGTCCCTGCCCCTGTCGAATAATAATATTATTGGGCAACAAATCTGTATAATTACTCTTTTTAGCAATGTTTAATATTGATGAAATTGAATTCGATTGGAGATCGAAATCCTCTAGTTTTTGATCATAACCCTTGGATTCTTCAAATAAATTACTCGATTCTGATTCGACGTTTAATAAATTATTTGACCTCTTAAAACTCGCCACATCACCTTCAACACCATCCAATTCTTGGGTAACTACTTTTAAACGTTCTGAAATAAATCTTGAGGTTTTTTCGAAAACAGAATTCTTATTGGCAATTGCAGCTTGATTATAATTATTTACGAAGGCAGTTAAAAAATCGATTGATTTAAGTACTATTGGATCTGCAATAGAAATTTCTACAATACCTGAAGCAGAAGGCACAGGAGCTATTTTAATTTTATTTTGATAACTAGCTACCGCTTCATCAAAAGGGATGACTAATATTGATAAGTTTCGATAATTTATTTTGGAATTATAATTTTTACTGATCGTTAAATTCCCATATTTAGTTTTAATTAGTTCCCCATATCTAAATGTTTTTTTCCTATTCAGAAAAAAGTTTGGATTTTCATCGTTCATTTCCAAAATAAAAGTGTTGGAAGTATTCCCTACAAAATCAATTTCAAATTTAGTGTTGTAAAATTGATTATTTGTATTGGTGAATTCAACTTTAATTGGGGCTTTTCCATATAAATCTTTGTCTAGTATTCTTCCCTTTGCTAACAAGATAACATTTAAGTTTAGATTTTTAATAGTTTCTTCTATTAATGTCCTTGATTTCATTATCTCGATTTCATTGTCGACATTAGTATTTAGATTTGACTTCCCCCCAAAATCGTCAAGTATTTTTAATTCCGGATTTATACTTCCTTTATCGTCCTTTAGTATAAGGGTTGTTGACGCCTGAAAGCTAGGAACTGTAAAATATCTTAAATAAGAAAAAACAATTGAAAAACAAAAAAGTAAACTCAATAAAAACCATTTCCACTGCGATGAATAGATATTTAAAAGAGCGTCAATATTAAAATCTGCTTTTAGTTTTTCGTTTGATTCGTTAAATTCCATCTATAAATTTATTTTTTTATATTATTAAAAATTAAATAAGTCAGAAACGATGATGCTACAGAAAACAAAAGGTTAAATTCACGACCACTTGCTGCACCCTGAATCCTAAGTCGATTAGGCTCAACATACACCATATCATTTTGTCTTAAATAATAAAAAGGGGAATTAATAAAATCCACCTTGGTAATATCAACTCTATTATAGGTGATAATTCCATCAACTTGTCTAATAATCAAAATATTTTTTCTTTTAGCAAAAATAGTTAAGTCTCCTGCCTTAAGCAAGGCCTCCACTAAGGTAAACCGTTCCGAATCAAAATTATAAAATCCAGGTGATTTAACTTCTCCTTGAATCGTTACTTTGTAATTTTTAAGCTTGACAGTAATCAATGGTTTTTTTATGTAAAAGGATATCTTTTCATTCAGCATTTTTATAAGTTCAGCTTGGGTTAGGCCCGCAATTGTTAATTTTCCTAATACTGGAAAATCAATCATACCTTTTGCATCTACTAAGCAGAGCATTCCAGGATCTGAATTGGAACCAACTATATTATTAGAACCACCTATATTAAATGGCTTCGAAATTTCGGGATCATCACAAGATACGGCAATCAATAGCAAATCATCTGGCTGGATTTTTAATTCGTATGAAAATGCCATTTTTTTATTATTAAGACTATCAATATTCCGATAATAAATCATATTTTTTCTAGCTACACAGGAAAAAATCAAGAAGCAAACTAAAACTAATAACGTTTTTTTTTTTATTACAAAAAAATATTTCATATATTCTAATTTTATAAGACACCAAATGTAAACATTCCATTTTGAATATAATTCA
>CANCPZ010000230.1 GCA_947380175.1 Bacteroidota bacterium
CCTGTTAAATTTGATGCAAAAGCTCCTAGCCCTGAACCACTTAATATTGTTGAATTAGATGTTGTAGGATTAGGAATAGGGCTGTAGCAAATACCGCGACTAGTAACATTACTTCCTCCATCATTTGTTACGTTTCCTCCTGATGATGCGCTGGTGTTGGCGATTGAAGTTGCCAATGAAGTAATTACAGTTGGTAAACTTATTGATGATGTTATAAAAGTGATTTGGTTACCATATGCAGTACCAATACTATTAGTTGCATATGCTCTAGCGTAATAGGTTGTATTTGGAGACAGGCCAGTAATTGTTCCGGAAGAAAAAGTTCCCAACCCAGAGCCGTTTGTAGTTTTGCTGTTAGCAATCGTTGGATTAGGACTAGTGTTATAGCAAATCCCTCTCGCAGTTACTGACGCGCCACCTGCACTGGTTACATTGCCGTCTACTATAGCACTAGTATAAGTTACAGAATACGCACTAATAGTAGTTACTGTGGGTACTGATAACCCAGTTGTTGTGAAACTTCTTTCATTACCATAAACTGTACCTCCACTATAGTTTGCATATGCTCTAATATAATAAGTAGTTGAACTTGTTAAGCCAGTTAAGTTTGCAGTAAATGTGCCCGCAAGCCCACCATTAACAGTTGTACTAGATGCTATGGTTGGATTTGGAGAAGTACTATAACAAACTCCTTTCACAACAATTGCAATACCATTTGTACTTGTAACTGTACCTCCACAAGTAGCTGTAGTTAGAGAAATTGCAGTTACCGAATCGGTAATAACAGTTATTCCTAAAGAACTTGTTGTAAAGGTAACATCATTACCGTAAGCAATAGCTGTTTTATCTTTTATGTAAGCGCGAACATGATATGTTTTACCCCCTGTTAAGCCAGTAATTGATGTTGTATAATCACCACTAGCATTAAAGGTTCCTGCTATTGAAGTAACAAAATTATCTTTGGTCGGGTTTATTGATGTTCCATAACAAAAGCCTTTTTCTATAAATCCTTCTGATGATTTACTTGTGCCTGTTGTATGATAATAATCCAAGGAAAACGTGGCAGTGGTTGTTGTAACCGAGCTTACAGGTTTTGTTGTTACCGAAGGCGGACAATCTGGGCACGAACCACCGCAATCAATTGCGACTTCGTCACGATCTTTTATTCCATTATGACAACTTGTTCGCTTGCAAGAGCATAACAGGATTGCAAGGAGCGGAATTAAATAAAATATTTTTTTCATTTGAGTTAAATTAAAATCTGTAACCAAGTAGCAAATTAAAATCTGCCGTATAAAATTTACTTCCTGTATTGTAGCCTAATCCAGCGTCCATAGATAAACCTAATCTTTTCAAAATATGTAATTCCCCTCCTAAGCGGAAGGCAGGAACAACACCATTCCATTTGGTAAATGAATAATAATAAGAAGTTGTATAAACTCCGTTAGTGATAAAAATGGGTCTCGAATAATCCGAAAGATAATAGCGATAGTGTAAAGAGGCTGCTATATACCAATTCCAACGCTTGTAGTCGTTAGTAAAAATACGTTTGTAATCAATCCCGAAAGAATAATAATCAACAGAATTTAATTTGTTCTTAGAAAAGTCCTGATACTTTTTCATGTACTGAGCATTAAATCTTAATGATCTCTTGTGTTCTGTGAAATACCTCTCTAAATAAAACGTAAACGGAATACCGTTGTCACCAGTTTGTACAAAAGAAAAACCTGTTGAAGCAAGCCAATTGTATTTTGTTTTGTCTTCTATTTCTTGTTTAGTCCGCGTATAAGATGGTGGGTTATATGTTTGCGGTATATAAATTTGCGGCTCTGGTTTAGCTTGAGGTTTATTCGCTAATCCTTGCAAAAGGCAATCATTTGTGTTTATAGTAAGGTCTCCATTCCAAGTTGAGCCTGTGGATTTTTCATAAGCAGAATACTTATGATAGCCTTTTGACAAAAAGGTAGTTATAGTTCCATCTTGTCCGCAATTTGGTTTTTCATTTGCAAAATAAGAGCTAAAAGTTCCCATGTATCTTCCATCAATATATAAAGAGACATCTTTAGAATAGGAAAGATACGTTATGTAAAAGGAAACTTTTACTGGGATTAAAGCATCGTCATAAATTCTGCTAAGATTAATTGACGGAAGTTTATTTAATTCCCCAATCCAGATTGCAAAGTTCAAGTTTGCCCGAGTACCATTTCCTTCTTTATCATCTATACCCCAAGATGTAACGCCTATCACTTCTCCTTTAGAATTAAAAAGCGCGCCACCGCTACTACCGTGTGTTATTTCCGCATTAGTTTGTATTTGCGTGCTTGTTTCTCCTTGATAAATGTTTGCAACCAAGCCTTTGCTTGGTGTGTTCATTAAGGCTGGATCAAATGGGGTTCCTATTGCCCAAGCATCAGCTCCTTTTTTTGGAAGTTCTTTTGCAATTGCAACAACTGGAAATTTTTGGTCGGGATAACTCTTTTTGATTGAAAATGTAACGAGGTCAATGTTCTTATCTCCTGTTATTATTTTATCTAATTCGTAAAGAACACCGCTCTCAGTTTTTATTTTTGCCGCATATACATTTTCGAGTACGTGATAATTGGTAACTAATACGCCATCTGCACCGATAAAAAAACCGCTACCATGGCCGAGTAAATTACCGGCTTGATCATAACAAAGGACAACAACTACTGCGTTGTCAATTTTTTCAATGTCAGGACCATTTTGCGCTTGCATTGTGGACGCACCAATAAATAGAAGTATCAGGGCTATTATATTTCTAATATTATACATTTTTTTATGGTTGCTTAAAAACAGAGGAATAAATATACGAAATATTAATTTAAAAGAGTGGCGGGTGGGAGCAAACACTTTTGGTTTTAATGCTGTTGCCTTGGGTGGGAAATTTAGCTCTTTTTGTTTTGCAAGCGCGTCTGCCTGTCTGTCGGGCAAAAGCAAATGTGCTAAAATGTGCGGCTGGATTTTTTTTTCTGTCGTTTGATGGTCGCATTGTCTGTCTTGTTAGGGTTGCTTGTAACGGTTTGCAGCTACCAGTAGTTGGCGTTTTGGTTTACAAATAATCAATTTAATAATCCTATTTCTATTGGTAGTTATAAATATACATTAAAGGGATTAGCAGAAATTCAGCCTCCATTGAATATCGCAGGTTATCAGTTAAGTAAACATATGTGTTGGAATTGTTCATATACGCCTACCCTCTTTGGTACTCATAGTAAATATAATTATACTCCTCATCAAAACTTCTTTTTTGATAATGAAATGATTGGAGATACAGCTAGAATTTATATCCAAACAATTTTTAATTCAGACACTGGACCAAGCGAAGAAAAAAAAATCAGTACTCAAAGTTATTTTTCAATAAAATAATTTGAGCATGTAAACAATTTTGGATAAACAGTAACTTAATATTTATTAAAAAACTTAAAACATATTTATAATATTAACTAGAGC
>CANCPZ010000231.1 GCA_947380175.1 Bacteroidota bacterium
CAATTCAAACAAATAATTTTGATTTCAAATGCTTTCAAAAAATCAAATAAAATACATCAATTCATTAAAACTAAAAAAGTTTAGAGATGAACACAACTGTTTTATTGCTGAAGGGAATAAAATAGTTTTAGAATTAATGAATTCTAATATTGTTGTTAAGCAAATTTATGCAACTTCTGATTTTTTTAGGAAGGAAAATATCGTTAATACAATTGAGCGGTTTGAAATTAAAGAAAATGAATTAGATCGTATTTCTGCACTAAACTCACCAAATGAAGTACTTGCTGTTTGTGAAATACCAATTTATGAATTAAATTTAAAGGAATTAGAAACTAAACTTACGTTGGTTTTAGATGATATAAAAGATCCAGGGAATTTAGGAACGATTATTCGAATTGCTGACTGGTTTGGTATTTCATCTATTATTTGCAGTACCGAAACGGTAGATGCTTTTAACCCAAAAGTTGTCCAAGCAACAATGGGATCGATATCAAGAATTAAATTACATTATACGAATTTGACAGAATTTTTAAAAACACAAACCTTGTCGATTAAAATGCCTATTTACGGGGCTTTGCTAGATGGTCTTAGTATCTATTCCGAGAAGCTATCACCTGAGGGTTTAATTGTTATTGGTAATGAATCGAAGGGGATTTCAGTTGGTGTTCAAAAATTTGTAACAAACAATATACGCATTCCTTCATTCTCACATTTTAAAAACATTATCGGTGAAGCAGAGTCACTAAACGCTGCTGTTGCTACCTCCATTATTTGTTCAGAATTTAGAAGAAGGGGGTTTTAAATTTCATTCAGAATATTGATTGCTGTGCAGGCATATATAGCTGCTGTTTCTGTTCGTAAACGGCTTGATCCTAAATTTATTTCTTGAAAGCCATTATCTAAAGCAAATTTTACTTCATCTTTCGAAAAATCACCTTCTGGACCAATAAGAATTAATGCATTTTCGCCCTTTTTATAAACATTTTTTAAATGAATTTTATTTTCTGCCTCATAGCAATGAGCAATAAATCGTTGACCTTTATATTCTTTGTTTAAGTTTATAAATTTCTCAAATTCAACCATTTCATTAATTCTTGGTAGATAAGCTTTCATGCTTTGTTTTATTGCAGAAATAGCCACCTTGTCTAATCTTTCGGTTTTAACAACAGTACGTTTAATGTTCTGACAATCAATAGTTGAGATTTCACTTATACCGAGTTCGGTAGCTTTTTCTACAAATAATTCCAAGCGATCCATGTTTTTTGTAGGAGCTATAGCGATGTGTAAATCTAAATTACATTTACCAAATTCTTTTTTTTTATTTACAATATTAACGGAACACCTTCTTACATCATCATTGCTAATTACAGCGTCATACCAACCACCTTTACCGTCTATTAAAACAATTTTTGCACCTATTGTTAGACGCAATACACGAATGCAATGTTTACTTTCATCTTCACTTAACGTGTAAGTATCTTGAATTATATCTGGGGTGTAAAACAAATGCATATCAATTTTTTTTGCGAAGGTACGAAATACTAAAAACAAAAACGTCCCGAAATCAGGACGTTTTTGTAAATAATTTTATTAATCAAAAACTAAGCATTTTCAACTACTTTAGGCGCAGCAGCTAAAATTTCATCACTTGAAGCACTTGCATATTGCTCGAAATTCTTATTAAATGAACCAGCTAATTTATTCGCTGTAGCGTCGTATGCTTCCTTATCTTTCCATGTGTTACGAGGGTTTAATATTTCGGCAGGAACTTCAGGACATTCAACTGGAACTTGTAATCCAAAAACAGGAAGTGTATCAAATTTGACAGCATCTAACTTACCTGTTAATGCGGCGGTAATCATTGCACGTGTATAAGATAATTTCATACGACTACCAACACCAAATGATCCACCTGACCAACCTGTATTAATTAACCAAACGTTTACTTTATTCTCTTTTAATTTTTCACCTAACAATTCAGCATATTTTGTTGGATGTAAAGGTAAAAACACTTTTCCAAAACAAGCAGAAAATGTTAATTGAGGCTCTGTTACACCTACTTCAGTACCTGCAACCTTAGCTGTATACCCTGAAATAAAATGGTACATTGCTTGTCCAGTAGTTAATTTAGAAATAGGAGGTAATACACCATACGCATCGCATGTTAAAAAGAAAATATTTTTTGGGATATTTCCAACTGATGGTTCAACAGCATTTTCGATAAAATTTATTGGGTAACCAACGCGTGTATTTTCTGTTTTAGAAATATTAGCAAAATCAACAGTAGAGGTGTTTTCAAAAAATTCGATATTCTCTAATAATGCTCCAAATTTAACTGCACCAAAAATTTGCGGTTCTTTTTCTTTTGTTAAATCAACACACTTCGCGTAGCATCCACCTTCAAAATTAAATACACCATTTTCGCTCCACCCATGCTCATCATCGCCAATTAAACCACGATTAGGATCAGCAGAAAGTGTTGTTTTCCCAGTTCCTGACAAACCAAAGAAAATAGCTGTGTCGCCATCTTTACCAATATTTGCAGAACAATGCATTGATAAAACTCCTTTTTCGTGAGGTAAAATATAGTTTAATAAAGAAAAAATACCTTTTTTAATTTCGCCGGTATAACCAGAACCACCAATAATAATAACCTTTTTAGTCATATTTAAAATGGTGAAATTATGTTGGCGAGTTCCGTCAATTTCAGGACTTGCCATAAATCCAGGGGCACATAAAATAGTCCATTCAGGATCGAAATTCATAATTTCATCATGTGTAGGACGTAAGAATAAATTATTAGCAAATAAGTTTGACCAAGGATATTCCGTTACAACACGAATATTTAAGCGGTATTTAGGGTCAGCGCAAGCATATGAATCACGCACATAAATTTCTTTACCAGACAGGTATGCACACATGCGATTGTATAGTAAATCGAATTTTGCAGAATCGAATTTTGCATTTACATCACCCCACCAAATTGTATCTTTTGTTTTTTCGTCAAGTACAATAAATTTATCTTTTGGAGAACGCCCCATAAATTCTCCTGTATCAACAGCTAAGGCACCTGTATCATTTAACACTCCTTCACCTCTTACCAATGTTTCTTCAACAAGTTCAGCCGCATTCAAATTCCAATATGCTGCCGATACATATTTTAAACCTAAACTTGCAACACTTGCATTTTTGGCTTTAATCCCAAATTCGTTCATTTATTTTAAATATTGATTAAACATATTATTAATTGAATGCGAATTTACAAAAAAATGAATTGTAAGCTTACAAAACTGGACTAAAATATTTTTAACACATTTTTTTTATTTTAATTAAAAATAATTTAAGTACCTAGTTATTAATATTTTATTTATTTTACTTAAAGTTTTTATAAAGGTTAAATGTTAATAAAATAGGTGGTAGTTAATTTCTTCGGTAAGT
>CANCPZ010000232.1 GCA_947380175.1 Bacteroidota bacterium
AACACCTAAAGTATAGTTACCTTGTCCATCAAAGCCCTTTTCGTTAATTCCTTTAAAATCACGAATACGAGGCAAAGCAACAGATATTAATCTATCCAAAAACTCATACATCATATCTCCCCTTAAAGTTACTCTAACTCCAATTGGAACTCCTTTACGAAGTTTAAAATTGGAAATATCTTTTTTAGAAATAGTTGCAACAGCTTTCTGACCACTAATTGTTGTCATCTCCTTGATTGCTCCTTCAATTAATTTCTTATCAGAAACTGCATCTCCAATACCTTGATTAAGGCATATTTTTTGAAGTTTAGGAACTTGCATTGAGCTGCTATAACCGTATTTCTGTTGTAAAGCCGGTATAACCGCTGCTTTGTATTTGTCTTTTAATCGTGGTGAATAAGTCATTATTTAATTACCTCCCCTGTCTTTTTTGAATAACGTACTAATTTTTTACTATCATCTAACTTACGACCAACACGAGTAACTTTACCCGTACCTGGCTCAATTAACATTAAGTTAGAAATATGAACAGAAGCTTCCTGCTTCAATATTCCTCCCTGTGGGCTTTTAGCATTTGGTTTAGTATGTTTAGATACTAAATTAACACCTTCCACAATTGCTCGGTTTTTAACCCTATCAATAGATAGGATTTTACCTTCCTGATTTTTTGAATCACCGGCAATAACCTTTACAGAATCGCCTTTTTTAATATGTAATTTTGTTGACATTGTTGTTATTATTATTCACCTACAGAACTTCTGGAGCAAGCGAAATGATTTTCATAAATTGTTTATCTCTTAACTCACGAGCAACTGGTCCAAAAATACGTGTTCCTCTTAATTCGTCAGTAGCATTTAGTAATACTACAGCATTATCATCAAAACGAATATATGAACCATCTGCACGTCTAATTTCTTTTTTTGTTCTTACAACAACAGCTTTTGATACAGCCCCTTTTTTAATATTTCCTGAAGGCAATGCATGCTTTACAGTTACTACTACTTTATCTCCAATGGAAGCATATCTTTTTTTAGTTCCACCTAGTACACGGATAACAAGCACTTCTTTCGCACCACTGTTATCTGCAACTAATAATCTTGATTCTTGTTGTACCATTTTATTGTTTTATTATTTAGGATTCGGTTTTAAGGATTTTAGCTCCCTTAAAAACAAATCATTATTTTTTTCTTTCGATTTTTAGTAGATTTAATCTTCGGAAACAATTAATATTATTTCACTTTTTCAACTACTTCAACTAATCTCCAACATTTATTTTTACTGATAGGACGAGTCTCCATAATTTTAACAGTGTCACCAATGCTACAAACATTTGCTTCATCATGAGCAACGAATTTAGTTGTTTTTTTAAGGAACTTCCCATATTTAGGATGCTTTACCTTACGTTCTACTGCTACAACAATAGACTTATCCATTTTGTTACTAGTAACTAAGCCAACTTTTTCTTTTCTTAAATTTCTTTCTTCCATGTTTTTTTTTATTCACAAGATATGATCCTGCGTTAAATTACTTTTTTTCTTCTGCTATTTCTCTATTGCGAAGTTCCGTTTTTAGTCTTGCTACTGTTTTTCTGCTGAAAGTAATTTTCAACGGATTTTCAATAGGAGAGACCGAATGGTTTAACTTTAATTTTGATAAAGTGCTACCTTCTTCTTTAATTCTTTCGCGAAGATCACTTGTTGAAAGTTGTTTTATATCTGCTTGTTTCATTTTCTAAAAATATATTCTCTACGTTAAATTGTATTGGCTGATTAATTAGCTTCTTCAGCATAATCTCTTCTAACAACAAACTTAGTTGTTAAAGGTAATTTTTGAGCAGCTAACCTTAATGCTTCTTTGGCAACTTCCATAGGAACACCTTCTGCTTCAAACATTATACGCCCAGGTTTAACAACCGCTACCCAATATTCTGGAGCACCTTTACCTTTACCCATACGAACTTCTGCTGGCTTGGATGTAATTGGCTTATCAGGAAAAACATTAATCCAAATTTGTCCCTCACGCTTCATGAAACGAGTAACTGCTACCCTTGCTGCTTCAATTTGACGAGCTGTAACCCAACACCCTTCTGTTGCCTTTAATCCAAATGAACCGAATGAAAGTTGATCGCCACGCTTAGCGTTGCCTTTCATCTTCATTTTGTGCATCTTTCTATATTTGGTTCTTTTCGGCTGTAACATTATGTTTTAAAATTATATCAATTAAACCTTAAATTCTTTATCTATTCATTAATTATTTAGAATCTCTCCTTCTATTATCATTTCCACCTTTTCTAGGTCCACCTGGTCCTTTTGGGAATCTTCCTCCAGCTACTGGAGAGGGTGCACCACCTTTTTTATCAGCAGCAGTTCCAACATTTGGAGACAAATCACGTTTACCATAAATTTCACCTTTACAAATCCAAACCTTAACACCAATACGACCATAAGTAGTATGAGCTTCGCTTAAAGCATAATCAATATCAGCACGCAACGTATGTAATGGTGTTCGCCCTTCTTTATAACCTTCAACACGAGCCATTTCCGCTCCAGCTAAACGCCCAGAGCATTTTACCTTAATACCTTCTGCTCCCATTCTCATTGTAGATGCTACAGCCATTTTAACTGCTCTACGGAAAGATATACGCCCCTCGATTTGACGAGCAATACTATCAGCAACCAAACGAGCGTCTAACTCAGGACGTTTAATCTCAAAAATATTGATTTGAATATCTTTTTTGGTAATCTTTTTTAACTCTTCTTTAATTTTATCAACTTCAGCACCACCTTTACCAATAATAATACCTGGACGTGATGTATTGATAGTAACAGTAATAATTTTAACTGTTCTTTCAATTACAATTTTTGAAATACTAGCTTTTGCTAAACGAGATTTCAAATATTCTCTGATTTTGAAATCTTCTACTAACTTCTCAGAAAAATTTTTTCCACCATACCAGTTTGAATCCCATCCCTTAACGATTCCTAAACGTAATCCTATTGGATTTGCTTTTTGTCCCATTGAAAATATTATTATTTAGTTTCTTCTTGCTTTTTAGTTTCTACTTTTTTGCTATCCACCACTATAGTAACGTGATTTGAACGCTTTCTGATTCTGTTAGCACGTCCTTGTGGAGCAGTTCTTAAACGCTTCATTTGTACAGCACTATCCACAAAAATTTCTTTAACCACTAAACTACTTTCTTCAGGACGATTACCTGTTTTAGCTTCAAAGTTTGAAATTGCCGATGTTAACAATTTCTCTAATCTTCCCGAAGCTTCTTTTGGATTAAATTTTAAAATATTTAATGCCATATATACCTCTTTACCTCTTATAAGGTCTGCTAACAATCTCATTTTACGAGGAGATGTAGGGCAATTTTTCAAAACAGCAAAATATCTGCTTTTGTT
>CANCPZ010000233.1 GCA_947380175.1 Bacteroidota bacterium
AGATACATGGACAGATTTAAAAAGACACACATGTTCTTGCGGAACATTAGGTGTTCAAGAAAATGTTGCTAATGTAGTTTCGGTTATTGCTTACCCAAATCCAACTAACAATACTTTTATCAATATTTCAGCTTCTGAAGCAATTGAAAACATTGCTGTTTATAATGTTGTAGGGCAGGAAGTGATTTCTAAAAAAGGATATAACAATGCAAAGCAAATATTGGTTGAAACTGCAACTTTATCCAAAGGGATTTACACTGCCAGGATTCTCTTTGAAAACAATAAAACAGCTGTAATAAAAATATCGGTTCAATAAATTTTAAATCTATAAACGCCCTGTGAATAATGGGGCGTTTTTTTATTTTCCACATGAAAAATATTTTCTCTTCTTTATTTTTAGTTATTTTTTCGCTGCATACATTCTCACAAAATGTAACCGAAGTAAAAGGCACCATCAAAGATGCTTCAAACGGAGAAACAATTATTGGCGCCACTGTTATGTATGCTCTAGGAAAAGGTGTTATTACAGATGTTGACGGCAATTTTTCCTTTAAAATCGATTCGTTAGGTTTATATACCATATCGGTTTCTTATGTTGGTTTCGAAAGTCAAAAACAAAAAATTAAGGCAGCAGGAAAACCAATTGTTTTAGCTTTTTCATTACAAACACAAACATTAAATGAGGTTGAAGTTGTTGCTGACGTTGCAAAAATTAGAGAAACGCCAGTAGCATTTTCTAATATTTCAGCTAAACAAATTCAGGAAGAATTAAGTTCCCGTGATTTACCAATGCTACTAAACTCTACGCCAGGAGTATATGCCACGGAACAAGGTGGTGGAAGCGGAGATGCACGTGTTACCATTCGAGGATTCGACCAACGAAATGTTGCTGTTTTAATTGATGGAGTCCCAGTTAATGATATGGAAAATGGACAAGTTTACTGGAGTAACTGGGATGGTTTAGGTGATGTAACTCGGAATGTACAAGTGCAAAGAGGTCTCGGGGCTTCCAAGCTTGCTATTGCATCGGTTGGGGGAACAATGAATATTATAACGAAGGGAATTGATTCTAAAAAAGAAATAAGTGTTAAGCAAGAAGTAATGAGTGATTTAATTCACAAAACCTCATTAGGTTTTAATACTGGTCAATTAAAAGGAGGATGGGGTGTTACAGGTGCTTTTACTATAAAAAAAGGAAACGGTTATGTTGATCAAACTTGGGATGAAGCATATTCCTACTTTTTAAAGGTTCAAAAACGTTTAGGCAAACATTTATTAAGCTTAAGTGGCAGCGGTGCGCCTCAAAAACATGGACAACGGGCAACACAATTGCCAATTGCTATTTATGATGCAAAGTATGCTAGTTCCCTTGGTATAAATTCGGATAGTGTTTTACAACAAAGTACTTATACTACTTTAGATAGAGGTGATCTTGGAATCCGATATAATCCTCATTCGGGGGAATTGAATGGCAAACCTTATAACGAAAGAATAAACTACTTTCATAAACCACAAATCAATTTTTCAGACTTTTGGAGTATCAATAAAAAGCTTTACTTATCTAATGTGGCTTATGCGTCCTATGGAAAAGGAGGGGGCACTAAATTATTCAATACAGCCTATCCTAATAAAAACACCGGCTTTATTGATATAACAAAAATTTACGATGCAAACGCATCAGCTACACCAGATAAACTATACAGCGCAACCGAACATAAATCTTCTAATATCATTCAAAGTTCTGTAAATAATCACAAATGGTATGGCGTTTTATCATCGCTAAATTATCAAATAGACTCAAATTTTTCAGCCATTTTTGGGGTTGATGGCAGATATTATAAAGGCTACCATTATAAAGAAGTATATGACTTATTGGGTGGCGATTATTATGAAAATCATACAGATCCAAATCAACCTTCTGGAAAGTTTATTGGGGATCCAAATTTTCAATATCAAATGAAACGTGTTGGTGACAAAATATTTACAAACTACGAAGGAACTGTTATGTGGGGTGGAGCGTTTGCTCAAATTGAATTTAAGAAGAAAAAATGGAGTTCGTTTTTTACAGCAAGTATTTCTGAAACAGGGTATCAACGAAAAGATTATTATCAAAAAATGGATTTGATTTTACCTGACACAACCTTAGTTCAAGCTGTTGGATTTGGTGATGCTGTTACTTATAATGGTGTAAAATATACAAATCAATCACCTGAAGCAAAAATTTCTTTAACAAAAAGAAAATGGTTTTTGGGTTATACGGCCAAAGGGGGTGCTAATTATAATATTAATGAGCACCAAAATGTATATGCTAATTTAGGTTATTTGAAAATGGCCCCTCGTTTTAACCTTGTTTTTACATCTGCTAACTTGGAAAATAAAAAAGCTCAAATGCAAGAAGTAAGAGCTGTGGAGGGTGGTTATGGAGTAAAGTATTCAAAATTTGCTGCCAACGTTAATTTATATTACACAAATTGGTTAAATAAACCATTATCCGAATTTCCAACCATACGAATTGTTGGAGAAGATTATTATTATACCGTTGATGGGCTAAACGCTATTCATAGAGGTATAGAATTTGATTTTATCTATAAATTGCTAAAAAATCTTGATATAGAGGGATTAGCTTCTTTTGGTGATTGGACAACTAATACCGAAAGTGAAATTAATTTATACGATTCTAATTCTGACGCATTTTACAAAACTATTCATTTTAGTGCAAAAGGAATACATGTTGGAGATGCTGCACAAACTCAATTAGGGGGTAGTTTACGATATGAATTCATAAAAGATTTATATGTAAAAGCCCGCTATACTTACTTTGATAAAAATTATTCTAATTTTGATTTAACAAACCTAGAACTTACATATAATACTAACGGAACAATAAAAACAGATAATCGCGATAGAGAATCTTGGAAAATGCCTAGCTATGGCTTATTAGATATTTTTGCAGGATATAATTTTAACTATTGGAAATTAAGATTTTCTGTAACAGGAGGTATAATTAATGCTTTGAATACTGTTTATATAAGTGATGGGCGCAATGGAACGGAGTTTGACGCTACTTCAGCAATTGTTTATATGGGAATGGGAAGACGATTTAACCTTGGATTAAGAATAGCTTTTTAAAATTAATTAATAACATACCGAAATGAAAAAAATTATTTACACGTCATTATTTGTTCTAGCAACAAATATTTCAGCATTTGCTCAAGCAGTATTACCAACAACCTGGAATTTTGCAACAGCTACCTTGCCTACTGGGTGGTCGGAATTGAATGTTAATTCTACAACAACACCCTATTACACTGGTTCTGGAAATCCTCAACCAGCCTACAAATTTGATGTGTCGGGCGATATGTTAACAATAGATTTTACAACACCTCCAGGTAATTTAACTTA
>CANCPZ010000234.1 GCA_947380175.1 Bacteroidota bacterium
GGGTAAATATAGTATGCCGATTATCCTTTAAATCGTTAAAACGTGATAAAATATACATCGGAACCTTAACATCTGAATTAGCATCTTTTCCCATGTGAAATTTGCATTCAATCATAGCAATGGCATTTTCTTTTTTTACCAATACATCTATCTCATGTGACACGCACTTGCCTTGCAAAATAAAATTAGTAACCGATTGATAATTTTCCGAAAAGAAGAGTCGGGCGATATATTTTTCGAAGAAAAACCCGGCCGGACCTAATAATCGAATAGCTTCTTTTAAATTATATCTGGCTGCATGGGAATGAGCTACTTTTTTTAACAAGTTGAAGGCCATCTTGTAGATTTGCTTGGTAGCAATTCCTTCGTAGATTTCTCCTTCAATAGTATGTAAAATAGTTTCAACCTCCAGATTACTTGCTCCAGATTTCAAGAGGGATTGTTCAAGTTTTAATGGATTATAATCAACAATGTTCCCGGAATGCTTTACTATTTTCATTAGTGCGTGATTTAACCGTTATTAAATCAAAGAGGGGGCTACTAAAGATACGAAAAAAAGACTAGTTGTTTTGTTTTTGATAGTAAAATGCTGGCAAAAACAATACTAATAAAATCGGCTGAATCAAAAATCGTCGGATATAAAACAAGGTCATTTTATTAGTTTCTCCAAAAAAATAAAAGACAAAAAAGAAAGTGAAAATAAGAATTATAAAAAATAATAAGTAAACTATTGATGCAAATTTGATGGCTTCAACATCTTTAAACAAAACAAAAATTATAGCTAAAGAGATACTCATATTTAAAAAATACCTGGAACCCAACCCAAAAAATAATTGGATATTATTTATTTTTGGCAAGGGCCAATTATAATAATCTGATTTGAAATAATTCAAAAAGGGGTCATAAAACAAGCTGTCCTCATATGCCCGAATTAAGACTAACAAAAGAACAAGTGTAATTCCCAATAAAATTCTTGCTTTATGACTTAATAGTTTTTGTAGCATACAATGAAAATTTATTGACCCAAATAATCCATAAAATAAAAACAACTCCATAAATAAACAATGGAAAAATCACTCCGTGGAATAGGTGTTCTTGTTTGGGAAAATAATACATCAAAACACATAGGGATGAAATTCGTAAGACATTCAAAATATGAATAAGCAAAGTGCCTCCAAGTATATATAAAACAGTTGGTTTTATTTTTCCTGAAAAGGCAATCACAAAAGAAACAAACAAAATAATCACACTCACGCCATTACAGCCTTCAATAATTTGCGCTATCAATTTTTTATTATAAAACAAATTAATTCCTGATTCCTTTACATTTGTTTTTATATCAGCCTTAAAATGAAAAAAAAGCATTGCTTCTTTTGCCTGACTCGCAACTAATTTTGTAAAACCATCAACCTCAAATTTTTCAACATTAAATTGTCTTAAATAACTTTGATATATAAAAGTCAACAGAATATAAGCCAGCAAAAACTTTCCTAAAAATAGCAAGAATGGTTTGTAGAGACTGAAATACTTTTTCAAAATCTGATTTTTAACAAATTTATATAAAATTAGAAGATTCTATTTAAATACTTTTACAAAAATTTAAAGCTATGGCTTATGAAGAATTAAAACCTAAAGTAAGTAAAATTATTTCAAATTCGCTGATTTCAAGAGATGAAAAACTTTTGAAAATTTGCCAACTCCTACAAGAATCGATTGATTATTACAACTGGGTTGGTTTTTATTTTGCTAATCCAGAAACTAAAACACTACACCTTGGACCTTATACAGGAACACCAACTGACCATGCCGTTATCCCATTCGGAAAAGGCATTTGCGGTCAAGTGGCGGTTTCTAATGCCAATTTTGTAGTTCCAGATGTTGCAGCCCAAGACAATTATATTGCCTGTAGCCTCACGGTAAAGTCAGAAATCGTAGTGCCATTATTTGTAAATGGAGAGAATATTGGACAAATCGATATTGACAGTCATGTTTTAAATCCATTTTCTGAAGCCGACGAACGGTTTTTAAAGTTCGTGAATGCTGAAGTGGCGAAGTTGTTTTAGTTTAAACAATCACTGAAACCAAGCGCAATAAAATAATAAATAGCATTTTATACACTTTACTTTAAACCCCTTATCTGTTTATTATTCAAATTGAAGATCTTAATTGATTATATTTGATTCGTTCATTTATAAATTTGAAATTTATTAAACCATGAAAAATCCAAAATCTAAAGTGCTACTTCCGTTGGTACTATTAATATCAATGCTGTTTCCTTCATGCAGTAAATCTCAAACCCCAAGCACTAAACCTATAATTACAAATGCTTTTGCAAAAGGAGCTGATGTGGGTTGGTTGTCACAAATGGAAGCGACAGGATATAAATTTTACGATACCGATGGAACAGAAAAAAACTGCTTGCAGCTGCTGAAAGATCGTGGAATTAATACAATTCGTTTGCGTGTTTTTGTGAATCCTTCCAATGATAGAACAAATGGGCACTGCAGCAAAGACGAAACTGTTGCAATGGCATTGAGAGCAAAAAATATGGGAATGCGCATTATGATTGACTTTCATTATAGTGATACTTGGGCAGATCCCGGACACCAAACCAAACCTGCTGCTTGGGCAAATCACTCTTTTCCATTATTATTGACGGATGTTTACAACCATACTTTTGAAGTTCTAACTGCACTAAAAACTGAAGGAGTAACTCCAGAATGGGTTCAAATTGGCAATGAAATCGCAAGTGGAATGTTATGGCCAGAAGGAAGTTATACTCATTTTGGTCAATTGGCACAATTATTAAATAAAGGCTATGAAGCTACAAAAGCAATTGATTCTTCAATAAAAGTGGTAGTGCACATTAACAACGGACATGATAATACTCTCTTCAGGTGGTTTTTTGATAATGTCCGAACAAATAATGTAAAATATGACGTAATTGGACTTTCGTATTATCCCTATTGGATCAATAGCGATTATACGGCCTCGATTTCAGATTTGCAAAATAACCTCAACGATATGGTTTCACGTTACGGCAAAGAAGTTATGGTTGTGGAAGTTGGTGGCGATTTTACCTTAGTTCAAAACACTTATAACATGCTTGCTGCAACAATTTATGCAGTAAAAAATGTTCCAAATCAAAAAGGACTTGGGGTAATTTATTGGGAGCCCGAAGGAGATAAAAGATGGAGTTGTTATCAATTAAATTGCTGGCAATTTAATGGAAAACCTTCAACTGCATTGGATGCTTTTAGAAACTAAACTAACATATATTTGAAAATTATAGGCTTTGTATATAGCAAATTGGAAGTGCTAATTTTTATTTTATATTTTAATATTCTGCTTCAACTTT
>CANCPZ010000235.1 GCA_947380175.1 Bacteroidota bacterium
AGTATAAATTTACATTGGCTGCAAATTTTTCATGCCTAAAACCATAACCGCCTTCAATTGCTTTTACTTTTTGATTTTTAATATTTAAATAAGGATTGTTGTTGTTATCAAACACTGTGTTCATTAAAGGCGCCATATTTAAATAACCTATATTAACAAAAACATGGTGATGGTCATTTATGTTATAATTAGCCCCCCCTTTTACAGTATAACCTGAAAACCATTTTTTATCAGTTGTTGCATATCGTGCTTGTTTTGAGTCAATAGTATATGGTGTTGCGTTTAATATTGATTTTGTAACCCCTCCTGTTTTAATAAAGGTTGTATCTCCTGATGTTGTAATTATTGAACCTGACGTTGCTGTTATGTAATTTGTACCATTATAATAAAATTTATCACCATAACCAATGGACTGAGAAAAAGTGTTTCCATTAATTACCAAATCTTTTTTCTTAAAATAATCAATACGTTGATAACCTGTTTGAGAATAAGAACCCGTTAAGAAGGTTGTCCATTTTTTAATTTTATATTCTGCTTGGGCAAATAAGCCTCCCCATTGCACTTTAGCATCATTGTAATAACTTATTTTATCTCCTACACGTTTCATGGAAAATAGTGAATTAGGGTCTCCCAAATATGTTCCCTTAGGTTGGTTTTTGTCTGATGCGTCAATTGCATAATCACCCCCCATTAAATTATATACTGTTTGATAATGAGTTCCTTTATAAGAACGAGCATCAATACCAAAAAGAGTGGAAATATTTTTATTTACTTTATAATTCCAAGAAGATATAATTCCATACCAAATATGATCATTGTTAGAAGATCGCAAATAATTATTTGACGCGTGCTCTGATTTACTATAAATTACACTTACTGCGGATGCACTTTGGTTATGGTCATATATTCCTTGTGCATCTAACATTCCTGTTGCTGTGTCTTTTGGTATTCCACTTACTTTTAATGCCGTTCCGCCACCATGTCCTATCGACATATAAAGTATTGTTGAAACAGTTAGTTTTTCATTTGGTGTCCAAAAATGCGATAAGTTAAATTGTGGTTTATGAAAATAATTTACCCGTTCATTAAACACGTTACCATGTTTTGATTTTGGGAAAAATCCAATTGTTCCAGAGCTTGTTCCACCATCTCCATCTATAGTTCCCCAGTTAGGGTTATATGCCAAACCACGTTCGTCGTGATTAGAAGTGTATACAGAATGTTGTAAAACAGAATCCGTATTTATTCCTAAATGGTCGGAAAGTTTTTTACTGTAAATACCTACTGGCAATTTATCAAATCGTTGACCATGTGACTGCGGGGCTCCACTTGCACTAAAACTAAATAAATGCTTTTTAAAACGTTTTTGAACTTTACCAAAATAAGACCACGTATCTGTATATGTTCCATCAGCCCACTCATTTCCCCATTTACGAGACCCTGCCATTGTTACTCCCCAACCTCCTTTTAATTGACCGGTATTAAATCCAAAGGAGGTTTTATATAAACCATAATCATTTACTTCTTGTTTAATACCTGCACTCATTTTTTGATCAATACCTTTTGTAATAATGTTTATGGTTCCGCCAACAGATGGTATTGCTAATTTAGATGCCCCTAAACCTCTCTGAACTTGCATAGTTCTAGTAATGTCGCTTAATCCATCCCAATTACTCCAAAAAACTTGGCCATTTTCCATGTCATTAACAGGAACACCATCAACCATTACGGCAACGTTGCGCTGGTCAAATCCTCTAACATTAACACGCGCATCGCCACTTCCTCCTCCTGCTTGAGTTGCATAAACACCTGGTGTTGAGTTAAGCATCATAGGTAAATCTCGTGTTCCTAATTCTTCTTGAATTTGTTTGTTCGAAATGTTTGCAAATGCGATTGGAGTTTCTCTTGTTTTTGCAACATCTGCGACTACTTCAACTTCATTCAACGTTTGTGTTTGCATCGCAAAAGCAAGTACAATTGTTTTTCCATCTGCTTTTATTTTTTGTTTTTGACTTTCAAAACCTACATAAGAAACCGTTATCGTATATAACCCTGCAGAATCAATTTTCAATAAAAAATTACCATCAATATCTGTAACAACACCTTTTCCGCTTGCATACATAACAGTAGCCCCCACTATTGTTTCACCAGTTGTGGCATCTTTGATTGAACCTTTTACTTCCGTGCTTTTTTGAGCTAATGTAACTATTGTTATAAAGGAAAAGATTACAGAAATTATTCTATTTTTCATGATATAAAAGAAAAAAACGCCCCGTTATTAACGAGGCGTTTTTGGGTTAAAATTTTACTGAATAGACAATTTAACGGTAGCTGTTTTTTTGTTTTGAAAAAGCACTTTAACTGAATAAAACCCTTTAGATAAGAAAGTTGTTTCTAAAATAAGATTTTTAGAATAATTATTACCTTTTTGAAAAACAACTTGTTGTCCCATTACATTGTAAACTTCAGCAGTTTCAATTGGTTCAGATGAAGAAATATTGAAAAAAGAATTATCTGTTGGGTTAGGGTAAATAACTAAAGAGGTGTTATTAGCCAGCTCGTTCACTCCTAATGTTCCACAAGTACATACGTGTTTACCTAATTCTGTCCAAGTATCTTTAGGTAAAGAGTCCCATTCTGTTGTAACTATAAATTCGGGGCTTGGATTAACCGTTACACCTGTTGTAACTGCAGGTTTACGAATTAAAGTATGGTTCAAAGTCCACCATTTCCCAGCACTTCCATCATAAGGAAAAGCATCACTCCATGATACAGCTGTTGTCATTGCTGCATCTCCTGTCATACCAAAAATATCAACAATTGACGAATTTTTAAACAAAACAAGTGCATCATTTCCGTTAAAATAAGTTGGTGCAGGATAAGCTCCATCTAATTGATCGGACATTGCTTGAAGCGCAGGTGAACAAGCTGGAGAATTTGTGGTGCCAGTTGTTTGTCCGTTAACAATAACAAAAACATCATGTGCAGCAATTGTTCCTGTAAGGTTTGTTACACCACCAGCAGTTGATGTAGCTGCACCATTCGAGAAACGTTCAAGGCGATATCCTGATAAATTTATTGAAGCATTTGTCGGATTATAAATTTCAATTGCTTTATCATTTCCAGAACCTTCAACATATTCGGAAATAAACAACTCAGTACACTGCGCGTTTACGGAAACAGCAGTTGAAAAAGCAAAAATAGTTAGTAAAATTTTTTTCATGGGGTTTAATTTTAAAATTTAGAGTTATGGTTTTTTATTATAAAGCGGTTGCAGAATGGAATAGGATTACTATGTATTCTTGTAGG
>CANCPZ010000236.1 GCA_947380175.1 Bacteroidota bacterium
TCATTAATGGTATCACTTCGTATGAGCATAGAATATTGTACTATGGCAACAACACAATACCTGAACTCACAGCAATACTGAACAAATTACATAATACACCTGCAACATTAAAACCAACTCCAGCACCTGTAAAATACGCAGAAATGGAAGCTAACAAAAATGTATATGTGGTTGATTACGATATGAAGCAAGCTGAAATAATTATGTTAGCAAAAGATGGAGCGTTTGACAAAAATAGTAAACCAACTGTACGTTTATTTAATGAATATTTTGGTGGGGGTATGTCCTCAATCGTATTTCAAGAAATGCGCGAATCGAAAGCGTTGGCTTATTCAGTGTTCTCAAATTACCAAACACCTTCAAAAAAATCGGATAACAATTATGTGTTTTCATACATTGGTACCCAAGCCGATAAATTACCTGAAGCAATGAAAGGCATGATGGAATTGGTAAACAATATGCCCGAAGCAGAAAGCAATTTAAAAGCATCTAAAGAGGCTATTTTGCAAGGCATACGCACAGAACGTATTACTAAATCTGCTATTTTATTTAATTATGAAAACGCAAAAAAATTAGGATTGGATTACGATATACGTAAAGATATTTATAACAAAATCCCTTCAATAACTTTAGCCGAAATACAAGCTTTTGAGGTAAACCATTTAAAAAACAAACAATACACAGTTTTAGTGCTGGGTAAAAAAGATGGATTGGATATGAAAACTTTAGAACAATATGGCAAAGTAACTTTTTTATCATTGGAAGATATTTTTGGATATTGAGTTTAATTTTAAAGACAATAAAAATCGCACAAAATAATTCATATAAAAATGATGAAAAGACTTTTTGTTTTCTTGATATTGACCACACTGTTCAACTCTTGCGGTTTATTAAGAAAATCTGACAAAATAGTTGAAATAAATTTATTTAAATGGAAATATAAGCACAATGAACAAATCACAATTGGAATAATTGGCAATTCAATTGGTTGTGGCTATCGAGCAGACAATACTTTCCCTTGCAAAGAATCGAATAATAAAGGAGGCGTATTGGGCCAATTTGATTTAGATAATGATGGACGATTGAAAGAAGATGGACAATACGACCCATTAGTTAGAGGATGGTCTTTTCAACTGAATGATTACATAAAGAAAAAAAATAAAAACAATTGCATTCAAAATATGTCTGCAAGTGGGTGGGATATGAGGCACCATATTGCAGACAATACTATCCAAAAAATTGCTTTACGTATTCCAAAACCTAACATAATTTTAATTCCATTACAAATAAATGATTCAAAATTATCTATTGAAGAATATATAAAAAATCTTGAACTCTTTGTAAAACAAATACGGTCTTTCAATATGATTCCTGTATTAGTCAAAGAAAATGCAATTGACTCAATAGATGTATTTGGGATTAAGGGTATAAACACTTTTACAAAAAAAACTCCTGAACGAAAAAACTTCTACTTAATTATGAATTCAATTGATTCAATTGCAAAATCAAAACATATCGGAATTGTAGATTTTTACTCTCCTACACAAAAAATAATTGCTCGCACAACAATAGGAAATGCTAATACTTCCGGAATATTATGGGATTATTTACACCCAAACCAAGCAGGTCATGATTTAATGTTTTCAATAATAAAGAAATGGATAAAAAATTAATCACCCCAATTGAAGCTTAAACCGCTTAGTGAATAAATCATAATATCCTCAAATCTTTTTCGATCTAAGCGTTCAAATTTTTCATTCTTCTTTTTTTGAAAATAGCTTTCAAAAAAAAGGAATATTACAAAGTAAAAACCCCGCAATTAAAATTGCAGGGTTTTTACTTTGTAATATCATTTTCACTTATGCTTTAGCTTCTGCTGCTGCAATTTTTTTCTTTATACCTTCTGTTGTTATCGATCCTGGTCGTTCTAACGGATGCCCTAAAGCTCTATCCCAAATTAATGAAGACAATACACCCAACGCACGGGAAACACCAAATAAAACGGTATAAAACTCGTGCTCCACCATTCCGTAATGATTTAACAATACACCAGAGTGCGCATCCACATTAGGCCAAGGGTTTTTAATTTTGCCTGTGCCTTCTAAAATTGGAGGAGCAACTTTATAAACCATTTGCACTATCTCGCACAAGTCATCCTTACCTAATGGACGAATATAACGGGTATAAAAATCCTGTTGAGCAGCAAAACGAGGATCTGTTTTACGCAAAACAGCATGCCCATAGCCAGGAACAACTTTACCATCAGCAAGTGTTTTTTTGATATAATCCTCAATTTGTTTTTCTGTTGGTAAACCACCACCTAACTCCTCACGCAATTCCATAATCCAACTCAACACTTCCTGATTTGCCAACCCATGCAAAGGTCCTGCTAAACCAGTCATACCTGCTGCAAAAGCCAAATATGGATCGCTCAATGCTGAACCAACTAAATGTGTAGCGTGAGCTGATACATTTCCTCCCTCATGATCTACGTGAATAGTCATGTATAAACGCATCAAACGTTTCATGTCTAAGTCTTCGTAACCTAACATGTGTGCAAGATTTGCTGCCCAATCTAATTTATGATCTGGTTCAATGTGCACACCGTTTTTATATTTTCTGCGATAAATATATGCTGCAACGCGAGGTAAACGAGCAATCAGATTCATAGAATCTTCGTACACATAATCCCAATATTCTTTTTTGTTGATCCCTTTTTTATATGCAGCAGCAAATAATGATTCCGTTTGCATTGCTAAAATTGCAATTACAAATTGTGTCATTGGATGGGTAGATGCTGGCAATTCATCCAACACATCAAAAACATGTTTAGGAACAATAGCTCTTCGTGCCCAGTTATTTCCTAAACTCAACACCTCTTCCTGTGTTGGCAATTCACCTAATAGCATTAAATGAAAAATACCTTCTGGTAAAGGTTCAGTTCCACCTTTGGCTTTCGGAAGCTTTTCGCGCAATTCAGGAATAGTATACCCTCTAAAACGAATCCCTTCTTCAGGATCTAATTTAGATGTTTCGGTAACCATTCCAATCATGCCTTTCATCCCTTGGTATACTTGAGCCACAGTATATTCGCCTAATTTAAAATCGCCTTTCTCTTTGATAAGAGCTTTTACCTCTGCAGAAACAGGACCTGATTTTGCTGCAAATTTATCTTTTAATGAATCCATGATTTATGATAAATAATAATGATAATCTTATTTTATTTTCCGAAAGATAAAAGGATTTATTCGTATTAAAAACAATCTGATTGAAAATTAATAATTTCTTC
>CANCPZ010000237.1 GCA_947380175.1 Bacteroidota bacterium
ATGAGTAGATTATTTTATAATCAGATATTAAATTTATATATATCTTATCATTAGCTGGATTTGGATAAATATTAAATTTTTCATTCGATTTGGATATTGAATTTAAACCCGTTATTACTGTTTTTACACTTCCACTGGAAACACCATTACTATCGGATTTTATTAAATAAATATGATCGAAATTTGTATATGAAGATGACGTTCCACAAATAATATAACCTCCGTCCTGAGTATTATTGATACAATAGGCTGTTTCTTCTTTAGTGCCACCATAAGTTGAGCCAGCTTGTAAAATATTGGATGAATTATAAACATGCAATATGTAATCTGAACCACCAAGACCAAAACTAGTTGTATTACCAAGTTTTGCTATTCGTCCAGAAGTAGTTTGGGCTATAGATAAAATTTCATCAACACCAATATTAGAAATACTACTTGATACAAGAGATCCGAAAGGCGAAAATTGCAATGAGACACCCTTATAATCATGTGTACCGGTATTATTAGTTTTACCACCTAAAATAAAATCTCCCGTATTGCTTTCCAATATTGTGTATCCAATATTTTCAAGTGTGTCACCAAATTTATTTGTCCATAAGGTATCTCCAACACTATTGGTTTTAATTGTATAGATAGCAACATTTGAATTTCCGAAACTTTTAGAAAACCCTGTTAATATAAATCCACCATCAATTGTTTGTTTTATAGTTTTCGATTCGTCATCATTTAAACCGCCATATGTTTTTTCCCACATACTATTTCCAAGCGAATCAACTTTTACTAAATATACATCTTCGTTACCATTTCCAAAACTATATGTTCCACCAGCAATAATATAACCACCATCCAATGTAGATTCAACAGAATATGCAAAATCCCAATTACTTCCACCATACGTTTTTGCCCAGTTTGTATTCCCCATTTTATCGGTTTTAATAACATACATATCATATCCTCCTTTACCAAAGCTATTGGTATATCCCACTATTATCAATCCTGAATCCTTTGTTTCTTTTACTGAATAAGCCTGGTCAATATTTATTCCTCCAAATATTTTTTGCCATTTTGCAGCTCCTAAAGAATCAACTTTTAGAAGATAGGCATCTGTATTCCCGCTTCCAAAACTAGTTGTAGCTCCAACAACAACATAACCTTTGTCGAAAGTTTGACATACCGAATAACCATAATCATAACCGTTGCCACCATAAACATTTTCAAATTTAACAACCTGAGAAAATATGGAAAATGGAATTAGAAAAGTAAAAAAAAACAGTGCTATTGATAACCGAATTTTCATTTTTTTTAAATAATAGCTTTTCTTATTTTTATTAAATCAATCATTAATTTTTCGAAATAATCCAAGTGAAGCATATTTGCACCATCTGATTTTGCTTTAGCTGGGTTAGGATGTGTTTCTAAAAATATTCCATCTGCCCCAACAGCTATAGCTGCTTTTGCAATAGTTGAAATCAAATCAGGTCTACCACCTGTTACCCCTGTAGTTTGATTTGGCTGTTGTAACGAATGTGTAATATCCATTACTACCGGCACATTATTTTTTTGCATTTCGGGAATACCTCTGTAATCAACTACTAAATCCTGATAACCTAAAAATGTACCTCGTTCAGTAAGCATTATATTGGAATTGCCTGATTCACGAACCTTATCTACTGCAAACTTCATTGATTCAGCCGACAAAAACTGTCCTTTTTTAATATTTATATGTTTTCCTGTTTCTGCCGCTGCAACCAACAAATCTGTTTGACGACATAGAAATGCGGGTATCTGCAGGATATCTACAAAATTTGCCGCCATTGCTGCTTCTTCGCTTGTATGGATATCGGTAACTGTAGGAATACCAAAATGCTTACCCACTTTTTGAATAATGTCTAATCCTTTTTCATCACCAATACCTGTAAAAGAATCTAAGCGAGAGCGATTTGCTTTGCGATACGATGCTTTAAAAACATAAGGTATTCCCAATTTATCGGTAACGGCTTTTACTTTTTCAGCAATTTCAAAACAAATCTCTTCTGACTCAACGGCACAAGGACCCGCAAGTAGAAAAAAATTGTTGGTTTCTAAATGCTTCATATTTGGAATATTTTTTAACGACATCATTTTGTATAATTTTATTTAAAATTTTTAATTAATGAAATGTAGGCTCCTTGTCCAGCTGTTTTTTTAGGTGCAACAAAACCTGCAATATTAGTACTTCCAGCATATATAATAAAATCGTTTCTGAATTTCAGAAAAGTTCCAATTCCATAATTTAATTGACCATATCCGCCATAACCTATATTGGCTGACAAGGTATTTTTTTTATTTATAAAAATATCGCATTTCAAATATGCTAACAAGGTATAATTTGCATTATAAATGTAACGAATTCCCTCGGTCAATAAGAACCTTTTACTAAAACGAGTTTCGAAAGTTAAATTTAAGGTAGCAGGCAAAGTAGCTGAAAATGTTGTCTTTTTTAATGGCACAATTGAATTAATAATACTATCCTGAGAAGTTTTTGAATACGTTGTACCTTGTAAATCATATATACTGATAATCTTAAAACCTGTGTAATGAAACAATGAATCTTGATTAATAACTTCGGTATTTTTATTGAAACGAATAGCACCAATATCAGCAACAGATATTTTTAATTTTGAATTACCAAAGCGTATTTTAAAGGGTGCTTCAAAATAAATATCCAAACTTGCTCCATATCCATTAATTGCACTTAAACCTTTATTAGTCTTATCAGAGAGAGCAACTTGTAGTGATGTATTAAAATCAACAAACTGCCCATCTTCACTAGTAAACATCTCTGCTTTTTTTGCTAAAATAGAAATGTACTCTTCGCCTTTTAAAAATGAAATACCAATTCCCCAGTGCGCAGCACTATCTAATTTTGAAGAAAATATTCCAATTTGTAATTGCTGATAGCGCATTAGATTCAAATTAAAACCACTTAAATTAGCTGTTTTACCTATATATTCTGCATTACCAAAAAATGCTACTTTAAATAAATCCTTTGAAAATAAAGCATCGAAATGCTCCCGATCGTGGAAACTAAAAAAAATGCTCATGTTTTTTTTATGGAACAATGAATCTAATTTTAAAGCACAGTAGATACCGGTACTAACATCAGCACCCATTCTGTTTTGATCTTTAATGCGAGTTAAAATTGAATTTTTTAAATCACTATTAATATATCCACCCCTGAAAAATTTTGATATAAATTCATTCGTAATAGCATTGGAATTAAAACTATAA
>CANCPZ010000238.1 GCA_947380175.1 Bacteroidota bacterium
GTTGATTGTTTTACCAAATCAGCACATCAGCACATCCATTAATTAATAATTAACTAGGGTCTACTAAAAACAAAGGCTGATCATACTCAACAGGAGTAGCATCGTTTGCCAAAATTTTCACAATTTTACCTTTTACATCAGATTCAATTTCATTGAATAATTTCATTGCTTCAATAATACAAGTTATTTTACCTGGGGCAATTTCATCTCCAACATTAACGAATACAGGTTTATCTGGAGCAGATGAACGATAGAACGTTCCTATCATTGGAGATTTTATTGTGATGTATTTTGATTCATCAACAGTTGTATTAGATTTTGCATCAGGAGCTTTTACCTCAGGATTAGTATGGATTTCTTGATGAACAACAGGCGCTGAAGTTTGAACAATTGGTTGAGGTGCTGATTGAATAAACACTTGTTCTTTTGATTTACCGGCAGGTGTTTTAATAACAATTTTAACATCCTTGGTTTCTAATTCAACCTCGCTTACGCCAGATTTTGCAACAAATTTTATTAAATCTTGAATTTCGTTAAGTTTCATTTTTGTAATTATTAAAAAATTAATACTCTTTTTATTTATAATAAAACAAGGTGTTTTTTAGCTATTATATGCCCATTTTAAATAAACAGCTCCCCAAGTAAAACCGGCACCAAAAGTTGATAAGATAATATTATCGCCCTTTTTTAATTCTTTTTCATAATCCCATAAACACAACGGTATTGTGCCAGCTGTAGTATTACCATATTTTTGGATGTTAAGCATAACTTTTTCTGAATCCAATCCCATACGATTTGCTGTTGCATCAATGATACGTTTGTTTGCTTGATGCGGAACTAACCAAGCTACATCATGTGATTCTAATTTATTTCGTTCCATAATTTCAGCAGACACTTCGGCCATACCAACAACAGCACGCTTAAATACTGGTTGTCCATCCTGATAAACATAGTGTTCTCGAGCATCAATGCTTTCGTGTGAAGGTGGTTTTACAGAACCTCCTGCTTTTTGATGTAAATATTGGCGTCCCGAACCATCCGCTTTTAAAATAGAATCTTGAATTCCTAATCCATCAGTTGCAGGCTCAAGCAATACAGCTCCTGCACCATCTCCAAAAATAATACATGTTGAACGATCTGTATAATCAAGAATAGAAGACATTTTATCGGCACCCACCACAATCACTTTTTTATATTTACCAGTTTCAATAAATTGTGCACCAGTTACCAACGAGTATACAAATCCTGAACATGCAGCGTTTACATCATATCCCCAAGCATTTGTAGCGCCAATTTTATCACACACAACATTTGAAGTAGAAGGGAAAACAAAATCGGGCGTTACAGTACCAACAATAATCATATCGATATCTAAAGCCGAAATACCTCTTTTTTTCAAAAGTAGCTCTATTGCCTTTACACACATATCGGATGTACCCAATCCTTCGCCTTTTAAAATTCTTCGTTCTTTAATGCCAGTTCGACTTTCAATCCATTCTGAGGTTGTTGGAACCATCGTTTCCAATTCTTCGTTAGTAAGAATGTAGTCGGGCACAAAGCCTGCAACAGCAGTTATGGAAGCAGTTATTTTAGTCATTATTTGAATACTTGAGTAATTTTTTCGGCCAATTTAGCTTCTACGATTTCTTTAGAAAGTAAAATTATGTTTTTTACCGCAATGTCATTTGAAATTCCGTGACCAATCATTACCGTTGAATTAATTCCTAAAACAGGTGTTCCTCCATAATTTTCGTAATTAAATCTATCAAAATAATCATCACTTAATCCCCTTCTTTTTATCATTGAATAAAATGCTTCAGCTTGTTTTAAAACAATATTACCTGTGAATCCATCACACACAATAACATCTACATTTTCACTAAAAACATCACGCCCTTCAATGTTACCTATAAAATTAAAATCCTTACTATCTTTCATAAGTGCATGCGCAGCTTGCGATACAAGATTTCCTTTTTCAGGTTCTTCACCAATATTTAACAAACCAACTTTAGGGTTTTTAACACCATAAACATGTTCTGAAAACAAAGAACCTAAGACAGCAAATTGATACAATACATCAGGCTTGCAGTCAGCATTTGAACCAACATCCAAAATTAATCCAACCCCCCCATTTTCTTTTGGAAGTAAAGATGTTATACAAGGACGAATTACACCAGAAACAACTTTTACACTAAACATAGAACCAACAAGCATTGCGCCTGTATTTCCATTGCTAGCAAATGCATCAATTTTACCCTCTTTTAAAAGTTGAAACCCAACTGCAATACTGGAGTTGGGTTTATGAGAAAATACTTTTGTTGGGTGGTCGCCCATACCTACAACTTCTGTAGTATGCACCATATCGAAATTACTTGAGTCAGCATTATGCTTAGCAAGCTCTTCGACAATTTGTTCTTTATCGCCAATTAATACAATACGAATATCTTTCGAAAGCTCTTTATGAGCTAAAATAGCTCCCGAAATAGTAGCAGAAGGGGCGAAATCTCCACCCATTACATCTATACCTATCTTCATAAAAGTTTTTTTTAATGGATAAGGGAATAAAGGTTAAAAATATAACCATGATTCCGAAAAACAAAATTTACGCAGAAACTTTTTTCTCTATTGCAAGCTTACCTCTGTAGTAACCACATTCTCCGCATACGCGGTGATATAAGGTTGGCGAAGAACAATTTGTGCATGTTGATAATGTTGAAGCAACAGCTTTGTCTTGACCTCTACGGCTATCTCTTCTTGATCTCGATAATTTTCGTTTAGGATGTGGCATTGTTTTTTATTTTTATTATTGAACTTGTTGTTTAATTTAATTTTATGTTTTTCAAATCGTTCCAACGAGGATCCGACTCTTCTTCTTTTTCTTCTTCGGTAAGAAAATGTTCCAATTTATTCAACATTTCTTTATCGCAAGTTGATTCTCCATTCTTATCATCCAGATGAACCCGTTTGATTGGCAATGAAAGTGTAATGTATTCATATATGTATTGCGTTAAATCCAACTCGTGTTCATTGGTAGCAATTGTAATAATATCATCATCCTCATCTCCTGTTTCGGCACCACCAACTTTTACAATTAATTTATAATCACCACTAATAGGTAGATTAAATTCTGCTGTACAGCGATCGCAATTCATATTTACAGTTCCACTGATTTTAAAATTCAAAACCATCATAGTTGATTGTTTTAAAAGACTTAAATCAATGTTGATGTTTCCTTGTTTTATTTCAGAAAAATCAAAAT
>CANCPZ010000239.1 GCA_947380175.1 Bacteroidota bacterium
TTTATCATGGTGGCAAAAATAATAAAAAATACTTCTGTTTAACTCACTCACTAAAAGCTAAAAAAATTATAATGTATCTTTATAGACTTTTTGCGTTATAGATTCAAAGTCTAACAAGAAAATCTCCTTTCTTTCTTTTTAAATTATATAGTTTGTAAGCAATTATAATAAATACTAAATGATAGAAACTTTAAAATATCATGCCACTTCGTTCGATTTAACTCAAGAACAAACATTACTAGAACGCGCTAAAAAAAATCCGGAAGAGTTTGCTCCACTTTACAATAAATATTATGAACAGATTTTTCGCTTTATTTATAAGCGTTCTGATGATAAGGATCAAGCTTTTGATTTAACTCAGTTTGTGTTTTTAAAGGCAATAAATAATCTTTATAAATACGAATTTAGAGGTGTTCCTTTTTCTTCTTGGTTATATAGGATTGCAGTCAGTGAAATTAATAATTTTTATCGTTCTCAAAAAAAACAACGAACTGTAAATATCGATTCTGTTGCTATAAATTCTATCATTGAAGAGTTGCACGAAACTAAAATTGAACATTATCACGACAAAATTGTTTCAATCATTGCTCAACAATTAAATGAAAGAGAGTTGCAATTAATTGAGATGCGTTTTTTTGAAAAACGCTCTTATAAGGAGATTGGTGAAATAGTTAAAATTTCCGAAAACAATGCAAAAGTGAAAACATATAGAGTGCTCGAAAAATTGAAACAGATTCTTAAATAAAAGTCTTTGCGAAAAGACTTATTGAAATTAATACTAAAATAAATAATTTTAAAATGAAACGTAAGGTAAATTTAAATCGTACTGAAATTAGTTCACAAGAAATTGAAAAACACAAGGATTTTAATTCAGTATTAAAAAATCAAGCAACCTTGACTAAGCCATTCTTTAAAAAAAACTGGTTCTTTTCGACTGTTAGTATTGCTTCTGTCGCCATTGTATCGCTTCTTATTTTGGTAAATAATAATAGTTCAAAAAAAAATGTATCCATTAATGAAAATAAAACTTTTTTAATTAAAAAAGACAGTTTAGAATTGTTAGCATTTTATCAAAAGGAAGAGGCGAAATCTTGTATCCATCCACCTCTTGATGGAGTAAATATTCCATACACTATTTTTAAAGTTAATAGTGAAAGTGAATCAATAATAAATGTTTTCTCGGGTTCAAAACTTACCGTTCCTGAAAATGCTTTTATTAATAAAAACGGGGACCGGATAAACGGTGAGATAGAATTGCATTACCGTGAATTTCACGATGCTGTTGATTTTTTTGTTTCGGGAATACCAATGACATATGATAGTGCAGGGGTTAAATACCAGTTTGAATCTGCTGGTATGATGGAAATTTTAGCGTATCAAAATGGAGAACAGGTATGTATAGCAAAAAATAAATCGATTAATGTTGAACTTGCTTCATCTTATAGTGGTAAAGAATATAATTTATATAAGCTTGATACATTAAATCATAATTGGGCGTGTTTGGGAAAAGATAAAGTTTTGAATAATGGAAAAATAATCGACAAAAATGAATCTAACCTTGAGGTTTCTGTTATTCAGCAAAGCCCGCAATATAAAACGCTTGAAACAAAAAAAATATTAATAAATCAGGAAAAAGAAACACAAATTGAAAAATTAATAAAACCAGTTTTTGATCTAAAAAAACCTCTATTGTCTAATAAAGAAAAATATACTTTTCCTATCGAAGTAGATCCTAAAGAATATCCTGAATTAGCTGTTTTTAAAGGTGTATTGTTTGAAGTTGGAGATGAAAATAAGAATTTCACCAAAGCTATGTATAATATTACTTGGGATGATGCAATTATAAAAGCCGGAACAAAAAAAGGAGAAAACTACCTTTTAACATTAAAAAAAGCTTCGAAAAAATACGATTTTATTGTGTATCCTGTTTATGACAAAAAAAATTATGACCCTGCAATGAAACAGTATAATGATAAATTTTATGAATATAATATTGCATTGGAGAAACGAAAAGCTGATGAAAAAAGAATTGATGATGAGTACCAAGCAAAACTGAATACTTTAAAAAATCAGCAATTGGAAATGGAACGTAAGTGGAAAATGGAAGCCGAAAAACAATACTCAGGTTTATCCACCGAGCAAAAAGTTGTGCGCGCTTTTGTAATTAACAGTTTTGGTGTTTATAATAGCGATTGCCCTAAAAATTACCCCAAAGGAGTAATATGTTCGGCTAATTTAACTGCCGAAAAAAGTGCCAAATTACAGTGCTACGAAATTTATTTGGTTGATCGTTCGCGTAATGGTTTATTTACTTTTTATAAAAATCCCATAGCAAAATTTTCTTTTAATCCTAAATCAACTAATCTATTATGGACAGTTGAAAATGGAGTGTTGTACTGGTTAAATTCTGCCCAGTTTAATTCTATTTCCTCGAATGGGGGTATGGTAAACTTGAAGATGAAAAAAGTAGAACAGAAGTTTAAAACAGCTGATGAGATAAAGCTTTTTTTTAATATTTAATGTTAAATTTTCTATAAATTTTAATAATTAAAGTTGTAGGTTTAAAAAAAAAACTATTTTTGTAAAATAATATAAAAAAAAATCAAGATAATGAAAACTAAAGTTCTGAAATCGTTCCTAATTTTGTCTGCACTTTTTTTTAGTGCAAAAATATTTGCTCAAAAAGTTGAACAACCATGGAGTGTTGGTGTTTATGCTGGAAAATCTTCGTATAGGGGCGATATGTCAAATGGTGGTATATTAGGTTTGGGTGGTATTTTACATCCATCAAAAGCATTTTATACTTTAGGTTCTGCATCCTTATCTAGATATATAAACCAAAGTTTTGATGCTGAATTTTATCTTTCTTACGGAGAAGTTGGGTATCACGCTTCCGGCGTTAATTCTTTTGTTGGCCATGCTTTTAATGCAGATTTAAATTTTCATTATAAATTGATAGTAAAGGAGGAAGCAAAGTTTCTTCCTTATATATCTTTAGGTTTTGGTTTTAACAATAGTAAATCCAAAATATCTTTCGGTTACGCTGATAAAGAGCATACTAGAGCGCATACTTTTACTAATAAAAATAATTCATTTGTTTTACAAGGAGGCTTAGGGGCTAGTTATAAAATTACACCATCAATATCTGTAAGGTATTTTGCAACTCTTGATTATATTTTAAATGATAAAATTGAAGGTTTAGGTGGTGGTAAATTAAAGGATTTATTGCTTCAGAATAATATTGGTGTAGTTTATA
>CANCPZ010000240.1 GCA_947380175.1 Bacteroidota bacterium
AGTTAACCTCTAAAAAGTCTAATTTAAATGTGGGATTCAGAAAAATAATTTTACTATTAAACCTAAATCTTATTTTAGAGTCAAAGATTAAAAAAAACTAATAAACTAAAACAATGAAAAAAACAATTTTAATTTTATTTGCCGTTGCAATAGCTTCTGTAAATTTGTTAGCTCAAGAAACAATGAGAAAAGAACATTCAGCAAGAACTCCTGAAGAAAAAGCTGAAAATGTTTCTAGGAAAATGACACGAGAATTAGCTCTTAATGCTGACCAACAAGCAAAAATTAAGGCTCTGATTTTAAAAAGAGAACAACAACGAGAGGCTAAAATTTCCAATGGTAAAGATAATCGTGATAGAATGGAAGCCGAAATAATGGGGGTTTTAACACCTGAACAATTGCAAAAATGGAAACAGAAAAAAGAGGAAATGAAAAAAAGTCGCCCATTAGAAAACAACAAAATTTCTGAAGTGGATGATGCTCCTCCTGCTCCTCCTGAAACAAAATAATTACAGAACAATCATTTTTCTTCATTAATATTTAAAACGTTTCATATAAATTATGGAACGTTTTTTTATTGTTAAATTCGCTTACAGATTATGTCGAGCAGTTTTTTAAATACACCCATTGCATACCTTAAAAGCGTTGGTCCGAATAAGGCTGATTTGCTAAAAAAAGAACTGCATATTTTTAAGTATTCTGATTTACTTTCTTATTATCCTTTTAGATACGTTGATCGTACCAAATTTTATAAAGTAAAAGAAATAAATGCTGATTTGCCCTATGTTCAATTGAGGGGGAAAATTATGGATACTGAAACACTCGGAGAAAAACGAAAACAACGATTTAAAGCCATATTTACAGATGAAACAGGGAGATTAGAATTGGTTTGGTTTCAAGGAGCCAAATGGATGTCGGAAAAAATAAAACCTCATTTAAGTAATGAATACATTGTATTTGGTAAACCATCCGAATTTAATGGCCGAATAACCATTTCGCATCCCGAAGTTGAATTGGTAACTGAAGAAAATACGATTCGCGCAAGCGCATTGCAGGCTGTTTACAATAGTACTGATAAATTAAAGATTCGTGGACTAGACTCTAAAGGCATTGCTCGTATGCAAAAGTCTATTTGTTTATTAGTAAAAAACAATATACCTGAAACACTAGCTGTTCGGATACTTGAGCATTTTCATCTCATTTCAAAAGAAGAGTCCATAAAACAAATTCATTTTCCTGAAAGTCCAGAAATGCTTAAAAAAGCTCAGTTTCGTTTAAAATTTGAAGAGTTGTTTTTTATTCAACTAAAATTATTAAAACAAAAAGGTTTGCGCGAAAAATCTGTTCGAGGTTTTGTGTTTTCTAAAGTGGGTGGTTATTTTAATGATTTTTATACCAACTATTTACCTTTTGAATTAACCAATGCACAAAAAAGAGTGATCAAAGAAATTCGCATTGATATGGGAAGTGGCAAACAAATGAACCGTTTGTTGCAAGGTGATGTAGGTAGTGGAAAAACATTGGTAGCATTAATGAATATGTTGATTGCATTGGACAATGGATTTCAAACCTGTTTGATGGCGCCTACTGAAATATTAGCTAATCAACACTTTGAGACTATTTCCGAATTATTAAAACCATTGGATATTACTGTTGGGTTGCTTACTGGCTCCAAAAAAACAAAAGAGCGCAGATTAATTCACGAGCAATTATTGAGTGGCGAAATGCATATTTTAATTGGTACACATGCTTTGTTAGAAGATGTTGTGCAATTTAAAAACATTGGTTTGGTAGTAATAGATGAACAACATCGATTTGGTGTTGCGCAGCGCGCTAAAATGTGGAATAAAAACGCACAATCTCCGCATGTATTAATTATGTCTGCAACACCAATTCCTCGAACATTAGCAATGACTTTATATGGTGATTTAGATGTAAGCGTGATTGATGAATTACCTCCCGGTCGAAAGCCAATACAAACTATCCATCGTTTCGATAATCATCGTGATCGCATTTTTGGTTTTATGAAGGAGCAGATTGCAGTAGGCCGACAAATTTATATAGTATATCCATTAATTAAAGAATCAGAAAAAATGGATTATAAAGATTTGATGGATGGTTATGAAAGTATTACGCGAGCTTTTCCTTTACCAAAATACAATATCAGCATTGTGCATGGGCAAATGAAGGCAGATGCAAAAGATTATGAAATGCAACGATTTATTAAAGGCGAAACTCAAATTATGGTTGCAACAACGGTTATTGAAGTTGGTGTAAATGTTCCGAATGCCAGTGTAATGATTATTGAAAGCGCCGAACGTTTTGGTTTATCACAATTGCATCAGCTGCGAGGGCGTGTTGGAAGAGGTGCTGAACAATCGTATTGTATTTTAATGACATCATTTAAATTGAGTAAAGATGGTATACTACGAATGGAAACGATGTGTCGAACCAATGATGGTTTTGAAATTGCTGATGTTGATTTAAAATTACGTGGACCAGGTGATATGTCAGGCACTGTGCAAAGTGGAGTTCTGGATTTAAATATTGCAGATCTGTCAAAAGATGCTCAAATATTACATTCTGCCCGTAATATGGCTCTTGAAATTTTGTCGGAAGACCCTGATTTGCAAATGATGGAGAATAGTAATATTGCTTATCAGTTTGCTATGATGAATAGCAATAAAACCAATTGGAGTAGGATATCGTAAGAGTATTAATTTTTCAATAATTTGTAGCTTATTCAATATTTCATTTCGTTAATTGATTCTCCTTATTATGCAAAGCTGCACGGTTTAATGGTTTTAGTATTTATTAGTTAGAATATATTATACAAAAACAGTATTAAAATCATTTTTTCTTTCCATAAAAAAGTTTTATTATTGCTTCTTAGATTTCTCTCAGTTTAAAGCATACATTCTTTATTAATTACAATAAAATTACTGTTTTTTAAAAAATTTCCACTAATCTAAAGTCTATGAAAAAACTTCTACTTTCAATCGTAATTACATTTTTTGCTCAAGTTGCATCCAATGCACAATGCAGTCAACCGCTTCCGCAAAAGGTTGATTTAGGTGCTGATCTTGACAACCTGACAGATTTTGATCGCGATCGCCCATTCAACGATATTTTTAAATTGAGCAGAAAAATGAGTGCCAATGTGAGCTCTCCTTCAACTTTTGTTGCACCAACAACGGATGCCAATGGCTGGCCAACACAAGATTTTGGAGTGGTAGTAGCAACAACATTAGATAG
>CANCPZ010000241.1 GCA_947380175.1 Bacteroidota bacterium
ATATTTATCTGTTACTTTCACAATGGGATTAATTATTACAATTATAAAATATATTTATATAATCGGTTTAGTAATTGCTCTTCTTTATAATCATGGACATTATATTGAGCACTTTGGTTTTAATTCTTGGCTCATTGCAGAAGAAGGAAGTAAATATGATGCTGGAATAATTTCACAAACTTTAAAATCTCTTGTTTGGTTTATTTATATCTAGTAATATAATACATTTTATGCCTTTCCTAGAATAAAGTTAAAATATGAGGAACAAATTAGATATTCTTTCAATACACCTATATTGGAAAAAGAAAGGATTTTCCTTTGATAATATAATTTCTATATATGATGAAATAACTGATGCAAACCCTTTCAGTTATATTGGACTCAGTGATATACAAAAACATATTAGTGGTAGTGAGCGATTTCCTGATTCAGATATACTAACAGATGCTGATTATGAAAAAATTACTTATATCTTCTATAATGAACATGGCTTTGATGGAAACCTTGACTTTATTGAAAGATGTATAAACATTGAAGAAATTCAGATAGGTTGTGCTTGTATTGGTAAGATAGAAAATCTGAAACCAATTAAAAATCTCAAAAAACTTAAACACATTGACCTTCATAGGCACAACATATCTGACTTAAGTCCATTATCAAATCTTACAAACTTGGAAACATTAATACTTTGGGGGAATCCAATAAAAACAATCGAACCAATAGTACATTTAAAAAACTTAAAAAAGATTAAACTATCTGTTGTAGAGGATAATGAAATTTTGGAACTCTTAAAAAATTCAGTAGGTGCTGATGTGTCTTATAACTCAACAGATTCTCAGGACTATAATTTCCTATAGCTATAGTCTAAGCTTGTTTTACTCATACAATAGCTTGTAATCTTGCTAAAGTAGAAGTAAGAAAATTTTAAAATCATTCTATCTTACTTACTGAACTCATCCCTGCAGAAGATCAAAATTGAAGTCTATAAATAGAGCTTGTTCTCCAAACCCACACGTACTATGTGTTATAGTATCATAACTGTGTGTTAATATTAAAAGGTATAAATTAGTAATTGACTTTTTTAATGCCCATAATTTTGTAAGTCAATTTCTAATTTCTGCCATAAAATCACCCACAAGCCCTGATTTTATTGTATATGTGGGATGCTATGCAGAGCTAGATTATCTTTTATGGCAAGTTCAGTAGCCTGCTACGCCCCACACCCAATGGCTATATGCCCTGTCAACTGTGGCTTCAGGCTCTACAACACACAAGCCCCTTATCACACAGCCTTTGTGTATGTAGCAACAGGTTCATTTTATTGTTGTATACGTTACACCTAAAATGGTGTAACTCTTTATAAGGCATTCACTCCATCTGTTGCAACTACATGGGTCGGTCATGGGTGAAGAACCCATAAGTTCCTCCCACCCCAGTTTCCGTAGCCATATTTATAGCCATTTTTTACCTACTGCATATGCCCTGCAGGCTGCTGCCACCCATTAAACATATCCAACATTCTGTTGCATATTTATTAATGTCTGTCTATACCTATAACAGAAAACGTCAACACTTTATTATAACTTTTTTTAGATCTAATAATAAATTCATTATTAACTAAATCCTAAAAAAAATGACACTTAAAGACATGAACTTAACAAATCAACTATCAGAAATACAAGTTAATTACAATCCTAAAATTAAAGCATCAGACATGGTTAAGGTAATAACCTCTAAAGATGCTTACGAATGCTTTAAACACATTTGGTCAGATAAGATTAACTATGTAGAGGAAAGTATAATGCTACTTCTTAATAGAGCCAACAAGGTTTTGGGTTGGGTAAAACTATCATCAGGAGGTATAACAGGAACTGTAATAGATCAAAGAATGGTGTTACAAATTGCACTAAAAACAAATGCATGCTCTATCATCCTATCACATAATCATCCATCAGGCAATCTAAAACCTAGTGATACAGATATTAAACTTACCAAGAGCATTAAAGAAGGAGGTAGTATTATGGAAATTGCTTTACTTGATCACTTGATAATAACTGATGAAGGTTATTACTCATTTGCTGATGAAGGAATGATTTAGAAGTTCTTAAATAAATAATTGTTTAACCAAGCTTTCATCTGCAAAATACATGCAAATTGTGATGGTAAACCTCTACAACAGAAGCTCAGCTGGTTAGAGCATCTGACTGTTAATCAGAGGGTCGCTGGTTCAAGTCCAGCAGAGGGAGCAGAAAAAACCCGATACGAGAGTGTCGGGTTTTTTTATGTAAAAGGTTGTACACAGTTTGCACGAAAAGGAAAAGGTACAATTTATAAACTGTGGAAGTATATACTTAAATAAAAAATATACATTCAATGCAAGTTGGTTACATTTGCTTGTTATCTTAAAATTTTAATCCCTATGAAAATAATAATTATTATTATTCCAATTTTATTATTAATTGCAATAGCTCAAATTTATTTATCAAGAAGCACTCAACAAACAGAACAACACAGTTACAAGGTAATTAAGAAGTTTGATAAGTTTGAGATAAGAAAATATGACGCCGCCTTGTTTTCGAGTGTAAAACTCAACAAAAAAGGATATAAAGAAAGCTCTAGCGAAGGTTTTGGTATATTGGCTGGCTATATTTTTGGAGATAATGAAGCCAACGAAAAAATCGCCATGACATCACCTGTAGTTATGGAATTAGGAGATACTTCTAAAATGATGTTTATGGTTCCAAAAAATTATAATTTAAAAAATTTACCAAATCCTAAAAACAGTAAAATTGTTTTTGAAAAAGAGGAAGAAAAAATTATTGCCGCCATTCGCTTTGATGGATGGGCAGATGATGAAAAGATTGAAAAATATAAGTCTGTTTTAATGAATGAATTAGCCAAAGAAAAATTAAATTATATCAATAAATTTTCTTTTCTAGGTTACAACCCCCCATATGAAGTTATGAATAGACGGAACGAAGTTGTAGTTGAGTTAATTAACTATAAATGGTAACTCAAAAAAACCACTTAAATGTGATAAACCTTTACTTCTTAGATTTTAAGAGTATTTAGTAGGCAATCATCGCATCCAATTTGTAACTTTCTACAATAGGGGGAGCAAAAAAACCTTACAGAAAAAACCCTATAGGGTTTTTTCTTTTTAAGCTCTTGCTCTTAGATTTTGGATTTTTTGTAGAAAAAAGGAATCTACTTACCAATAA
>CANCPZ010000242.1 GCA_947380175.1 Bacteroidota bacterium
TAACATATATTACCTGTTTCCCGTCAGCACTCCAGATAAAATCTTCATCCCCACCAAATGGTTTCTGTGGACAATCAAACTCTTCATTTGGCATAATATCAATGCTATCAACTGTTTTTTTGTCTTTTATGGTATTTAAAAATACGTGCCCAAAATAACCATCTTCCCAAGTATCCCAATGGCGATAGTTAAGGTTGTCATAAATCATTACATCGGATTTATTATATTGAGGATAAACATCTTTGCCAAGCGTATTTTTTATTTTCACTTCATTGCTACAGATACTGTATTTTCCGTCAGCCGAAATACGATTGTTAATTAAAAGATCATCTGTGTTTTTAATTTCAGTAGCTACGCCTCCTGTAATAGGAATAATGTATTTTTTACTTGTGGATTTGTTTTCGGCAAGGGAGTATTTACTAACATTATAGATAATCGATTTCCCATCTTTTGTTATACCTGACGCACTTACTTTTCCAAGTTGAATTAGCATTTCAGGTGTCATTGTTTTTTGTGCGTTTGCTGATACTATAAGTGCACAAAACGAAATGCTTAGAATGTGTTTTTTCATCTACTTAATATTTTTATAAATTATTTTTTGTTTTTGCTTCTTCTGTCTTATTATTATGATAAATATCAATTGCAACAATTATAGCAATAAATCCCCAAAAAGGGACAGATGCTTTATCCGTATCTAAAAAATCATTTATTGCCCCATGTACAACATATGTAAAAAAACCAAGAAGTGTTACAAGCACTAATTTTTTTGTTTCGTAATCTGTTAGAGTGTAATATAATCTAAACCCTGAAGATAAAACACAAATTATGATTGCAATAAATGTAAGTGCACCTAGAAGCCCTGACTCACTTAAAGGGCCAATATATTCACTGTGAGCATTTCCTGCATCTCCATTATTTGTGCTGATAATGGTTTTGTCTTCAGCGTGTTGAAAAGGAGCGTATTCAAAACTATAGGTACCTGGGCCCCATCCAAAAATAGGTCGTTCTTTAAACATTCCAAAAGCTGAATTCCATCTGTTTAATCTTTCAAGATTGGACGCATCAGTGGAAATGTTTGAAATTGATTCGATGTGTTTATTAAAATCTTGAGCTGAGTCTTGTGTGTTTTTTTCTAGTTTCATGGTTATTTCAGTTTGGTATATGTACAAAACGGAGGAAATAACTAAAAATGTAATTAATAGAACGTTGAATTTTATGCGTATTAGTAAAAGTAAATATACTGCGATTGCTAAAGCTAAACTTAACCAAGCAGCTCGTGTATAAGATAATATTAAAGCAATAATAAAGATTAGCAGTAGTATACCTGCTGTAAATTTAATACTTGCCCCGTATTTTTTATTAACAGTGAAAAATAAAATCACCGGAAAAAACATTGCCAAAATAGCCCCATAAATGGTATGGTCGTTATAGAATGGCGACATAACATAATTGGCTGGTTTTTCAGCAAAATCTAGGAGATAATGATTATATAAAGTATAGAAAATAATTAGAGTAAATGATATCATATACAACCAGCTAAATCTTTTTATATTGGAATAGTTTTTAAAAAGTTGAGTACCAATAAAATAAAAAACTATAACAAACCATAATCTGGAAACAAGGAATTTTAATGAAACGATAGGTAATTCACTGGTAATACAAGTTATTGAAATCCATACTAAATTAATAAGAATAGCAATGGTAATGGGGTGCTTTAATACTTTAATATCAAGTGTGTTTTTATGCACCTGTTTTAAAATAAAAAGTAACATTATTCCAAAAATAATAGGTTCTGATGGTAAACTAAGGCCTAAGCCACCTTCGATGTTTTGTAAATTAACCGCTAATGGGGTGAGGAAAACAACACATAATATGAGTTTGTCTAAAGAAAAAAGAGCAAGTAAAATAATAAGTATTACAGCTGGAACTAAATTAAAATAGTAAAACTCATTGTAAGTGCATATTGCATTTATAAGTATAAAAATTATACTTAATGCATACACCCATTTAATATTTTTACTACCTAACATTTATTATTCGATAACTTTTTTTCTAACATCAATCATTAGAATCGTTACAAACAAAAATAAATTAGCAGATGCTATAGATATAACTAAAATAAGCCATTTAATAGGGTACGTTTTTTTATCAGATGCAAATGGTGATGAAACTTCATTTGTATATGTAAGCTCTTTTGTAAGCTCTTTAACTAAGTTTTCTCTATCAATTATTGCTATATTATAGGCATTTAATGTTGAATTGTAAAACGACCATTCCTGATAATATTCCCCTCCTTTTTCTTCTAAATTGCGAAGCATAACATCCATCTCTCTCAAACTTCCAGAACCTTTACCTCCTGATATCGCTTTGACATAACCTTTAATAACTTCCTTGGATTGAACACCATAATCAAGTATTTGATATTTTACACGTAACTCCAATAGATTGGAGTATAAGGAATCTAACTGATGTTTTTTTAAATCCAATACCCAATTAGCTAAATTCAGTACTTCTTTGGTTTTGCTTCTTTGTAAGTTTCGAGCTTTAAGATTTAATTCTTTTAAAATTTCATTGACTATATCACAAGCTATTTGTGGATCAGTATCAATAGCCTCAATTTTAATCGATTCGTATTGTGTTTTGCTGATTGATACATTGGATTCGTAAACCCCTATTAATGATGCTTTCCAGGTTTTTTTTGTACTGTCTATATCGTAACGTGAAATAAGATTAAACTTGCGAATTACTGCATCACGAATGTCTGATGATTCAAGTAATTGCATCATTTGTTCTGTCGGACTTTCTTTTCCGTATGGTGTGATATTTAATGGATAAACAATTGCAAAAGATTTATACTTTGGCTTGATAAAAAATTCACTTGAAAAGACAAAAGCGCCAATCAATGATATGAGCGAAATTATACCAAATTGTACTTTCCATTTCAGTATTAATCTGATAAAGTAATAATTACTTTTTGCGTAATCTTCCATTTATAATATTATTAGTGTTTTGTTTAACTTTTTTAAAATTTCGAATAAATAAATTTAATGAATTATTTTTTTTGAATTCATTTGTTTTATATTTTCAATAATTAATATAGTTATTAATGCAATTAATAAGCTACCTATTACAGATATGGTAACAATTATCCAACATATTGGATATGATTTCTTTTCGGCTGGATAAGCATTGCTCACAATAAATTTTTGGGATAAAAC
>CANCPZ010000243.1 GCA_947380175.1 Bacteroidota bacterium
TATTTTATTTACAAAGAATTTACCTTCGATAAAATTTTTAATAAGCTAAAAAGCTTAAATAAATTAGTGCTTGCCTTATTTTTCTTTCTAACATATTTTTGGTTTTCAAGTATTGTAACAAATCTTTTTACTGGGTTAATAAAAAACTCCAACATTCCTTTTAGCATCAATAATTTATTTAGTCTCAATCAATACAGTTATATAGGTATTGTAACTATTGGATTTTTACTGTTTTCATATTTTTTGATAGCAGATAAAATAGTGTCGTTTTTAAAACAATTAAGATTAACTACTAAACAATACCTGTTTTTATTTCTGGTTTCAGCAGGTGTACGTATTCTTATAGCACAATTTCTTGGAACATTTGATTTAATAGCAGTTTTGTGGGCAATTATACTGATTTTTACAATTGTTCTTCTTAAGAAAAAAGAAGTTATATATCCATTTTCTGGAATTGTTTTTTTAGTGTTTTTATTTTCTATTTATGCAGTACATTTTTTTATTAAACATTCCGAAATTAAAGAAAAGCAAATTCGAGAAGTTTATGCTTCAAAGTTGGCTGCTGAACAAGACCCCATAGCAGAATTATTATTTGAAGATGTTGAGAAAAAGTTAAATTCAGATTCAATTTTAGTTTCATATTTAACAGGTTCCGAAAAAAATATTTCCGAATTTGAAAAAAGGCTAAAACAGCAATATTTTAGTGGTTTTTGGGAAAAATACGATTTGCGAATTGCACTTTTTGATAGCACTTGCGTACCTCTTATAAAATCTCAAAATATACTATACGACAATAGTATTTATTTTGATGAGCTTATCACAAATAATGGAACACCTACAACTTGCGAACATTTTAATTTTCTAAAAAATGAATCCGGTAAAATTAGTTACCTAGCAAAATTGCCATTGTATAAGAATGCCAAACACCCTGTAAAGTTTGTGACTTTATATTTAGAATTAGATGCTAAATTTATTTCAGAAGAAATTGGATTTCCCGAATTATTACTAGATAGAAACATTGGTTTATCGCAGGAATTAAACAATTATTCTTATGCAAAATACAAGCACAATCAACTGGTAAATCAATATGGCAAATTCCAATACAGTCTATCATGGACAGACTCCGATTTATCAAAAAACAACTCGATGTTTTTTGATTTGGACGATTTTAATCATTTAGTATTTAAACCTGACAATGAAACAATAATTGTTTTAAGCAAACGGAATGATGGCCTGATTGGCGAAGTTACAACCTTCTCTTACCTCTTTGCATTTTTTAGTTTATTGTTGCTCTTGGTGTTATTTATTCGTCAAGTTTCATTGGGGCATTTATTCGAGAATTTTAGTTTTAAATATCGCATACAAGTATTGTTAGTTTTAATTGTTTTAATCTCATTGGCATTATTTGGTGGTGGTACCATTTATTATATTAACGAACAGTTTGAAATGAAGAATCGCGAAAATATTAGCGAAAAAATTCATTCTGTTTTAATTGATACCGAAAGTAAACTGTCGTCCGAAAACTCACTTAATTTAAGTCTTGTAGATTATATTTCTTTTGTATTAAAAAAATCATCTTCCGTATTTTTTACCGATATTAATTTATATGATACTCATGGAAACCTTTATTGTTCATCGCGTTCAAAACTTTTTGATGAAGGGTTAATTTCTAAAAAAATGAATCCTGAAGCATTTTTACAAATTGCCATATTGGGAAAAACAGAATTTATTCATGACGAACGAATAGGGAAATTAGAATATTTATCAGCATATATTCCCTATAAAAATAAAGAAGGTAAATTACTTGCATACTTTAATTTGCCTTATTTTGCGAAGCAAAGCGCGTTAGAAAAAGAAATTTCGGGCTTTTTAGTGGCATTAATAAATATTTACGTTTTACTGTTTGCGCTATCTATTGTTATTGCAATATTTATTTCAAATTATGTTACCAAACCTTTAAAATTAATTCAGATTAAACTAAGTAATATTAAACTTGGAAAAAAAAATGAACTTATTGAATGGAGTGAAAAAGATGAGATTGGAAATTTGGTAAGTGAATATAACCGAATGATTTCGGAATTAGCTAAAAGTGCCGAATTACTTGCAAAATCTGAACGTGAAGGCGCATGGCGCGAAATGGCAAAACAAGTAGCACACGAAATAAAAAACCCCTTAACACCTATGAAATTAAGTGTGCAGCATCTGCAACGCACATGGAAAGATAATGCGCCAGATATGAATCAAAAAATGGAACGGTTAACCCAAACCATCATCGAACAAATTGATCTTTTATCATCCATAGCTACTGCATTTTCTAATTTTGCAATAATGCCAAAAGCAAATCTGGAAAAAAATAATATTGAAGAAATTTTATTAAATAGTATTAGCTTGTTTCATATAGAAAAGGGCATTCATATTAATTTTAATAATGAAACAAAAGCCGATACTCTTATTCTGGCAGATAAAGAACAATTGCTGCGTGTATTTAATAATTTGCTAAAAAATGCAATTCAGGCTATTCCTGAAAGTAAACAAGGCATCATATACGTAGTGTTAAAAAAAGAAAACAATCAATTTATTATTTCTATTTCGGATAACGGAATTGGTATTGCTGATGATATAGTAGACAACATATTTACTCCAAATTTTACAACCAAAACAAGTGGCACAGGACTTGGTTTAGCAATGGTAAAAAACATGGTTGAAAGTATGGAAGGGCGCATTTGGTTTACTACAAAAGTAAACATAGGAACTACATTTTTTGTTGCATTACCTGCTTACGATGATAAATAAAAAGGAGTTTGAGATAGAAATTTTAGAATGATAACAGTTCTAAAAATTGAACAGTTTAAACATGAATTAACTCTTTTTATTCTTCTTTTCAATCATATTAAATTCCATCAACTCGGAAATAGAAACACCCAACCCTTCGGCTAATTCAAACAGATAATAAAGAGATGGGCTTACATTGCCACTCTCCACTCTTTGAAGACTTTGTTGGTCTTTATTCATGTTACTACTCAGTTCAACCTGAGTAAAACCCTTTTCAATTCTAAGGTTTCTAACATGAATACCAAAACTCTTCTGAATTATTTTCTTTTCTCTATTCAACTGCAGCTTAATTACTGCAAGTTTGAAATTACAACGGATATGTTTTACAACACATATGTTGTATTTAAGATTTATTTATATATTTGC
>CANCPZ010000244.1 GCA_947380175.1 Bacteroidota bacterium
CATATAGAGCAAAAATACCACCCTCACCATGATTGTCGGCACTAAGAGTAATCAAAACATATTTTATTGTCGTCTGTAAGGTAAGTGTCCAGAAAACACATGATATTCCTCCTAAAACAATATCAGTATTTATTACATAGTTGCCAATTATGGCTTTCATTACATATAATGGCGAAGTTCCAATATCACCATAAATTATTCCTAACGAAACTAATAAACCCCCTAATGTCAACTTACTATGTAAGTCCTTGTGCGAACTGCTCATGTGTATTTATATAAAAAAACCGAACAAATTTACTCTTTTTAAATATAGGATTGATTGTAAAATAAAATAAATTATAAAATCAGGCTTAATTTAATCTCTGTTTTTATAGACATAGCTAATTCGCTATTTTTAGTGCCAAGCAAATTATCACTCCACTTCTAATAAATAAAACTAGCTAATCCAATTTTAAATAAAAAACCAAGAATTAGTAGCTACTATTTCTTGGTTTTTTATAATTAAAAAAAAACAATTATTTATTTTTTAAGAACTTTGTCTCGATATTGTTTCAATAATTTTTTGTTAAAGTTGTCTTCAGCTTTTTTTAATTTTATAATTTTTATTGGAGAAATCACCCCTTTTAGACTAGAAATAAATTTCCGGCGGTTTTTAAACAGTTCCTCTTCGTAACTTTCTGATTGAGCAAGTAATGCAATAGCTTCTTTTTCACTCATTTTAGCAAATGCTTGATCATCCATTTTATCTATTAAAGATTTAGTTTTCTTTGACCTGATCTCATTTTGTTTACTGTCGTAGGCATTGTAAAGTGGCCAGAAGACAGCTGCTTCATCTGAAGTTAGAGACAATTCAGTTGTTAAAAAGCCAACTTTTAAAGTTCTTATCTGCTCTCTTTTTTCTTTATCTTGAGGCTGTGAAAATAAATGAATGGAAAATAAAAATAGTATAATTGGTAGTATTTTTTTCGTTTTCATAGTGTCCTAATTTGTGATGTATTGTTCTAAATTCGGGTTAGTTAAAAGTTCGTTCTCTATCGATTTTTCTTCAAGACCCATGTCAACATTCATTTTTTGAATATCTTCTTCGTCAAGAAGACTCGCTATATCTGTATCGGAAATATCCGATTTATTAGCAATGTAGTTTTCGAGTATTACTTCGTCATTTTCTGTAAAATTACTATTGAAATCATTATAAATAGGAATAATTAACCCCAATACTATAACTGCCGCAGCCGCATAGATCCAACTAATTCTAGTTGAGAAAAGCGAAATTACTTTCGTATCTTCTTTGGTTATTTTTTGCATGATGTTTTCCGTTAAATGATCAAAATAATTTTCCGGGATTATAAACCCAGACTTTATTTTTGGTTCATTCTCTATTTTAAATGTTTTCATAATTTTTATTAGACTCAATTATAAGTAAAGGGTTTAATTTATTGTCACAAAGGCTTCTATTTTTTTTACAGCATGATAATAGGAGGCTTTCAGACCACCCACGGATGTTCCTAATATTTCCGATATTTCTTCATACTTTAACTCTTCAAAATACTTCATTTTAAAGACTAGCTGTTGTTTTTTAGGCAACGATGCAATTGCTCTTTGTAATTTAAATTGAATTTCATCACCATCAAAATAAATATCTGCTTTTAGATTATCAATAGTCTTTTTTTGTAATGTTTCTGAGGAAATTCCATTGATTTTACCTTTTATATTTAAAAATGTTAAAGCTTCATTGGTAGCTATTCGATACATCCATGAAAAAAGTTTGCTTTCTCCTTTAAATTTATTTAAATATTTAAACACTTTTACAAAAGTATTTTGCAATACATCGTCTGTGTCATCGTGATTCAAGACAATAGTGCGGATGTGGTTGTAAAGGGGTTTTTGGTATTCCTTCAAGAGTTTCTTAAACGCTTGGTTTTGCGTCTTGGGGTTTAATAATTCCTTGATGAATTCCTTTTCTTGTAGCAAAACCTTATTTATTTGTGAACTTGGAATGAAAATCAGTAAAAAAGTTTAATCTCGAACAAAACAGTTTAATTCATCGCAACTTTTTTTATTATTTTTCAGACGGCAGTGAACTTACTTCACTTTTTTCAGAAAGTGGTACTGAAGGTTTTTCAACTCCTCTAGGCTTTACTGGAATATAGATTTCAGTAATCCATTTAGAAGGACTTTTCTCTTCTTTTTTACCAATGACAAATACTTCTATGTGCGAAAACGCAAAATCTTTTGTGAGATTGTTTGCTTTTATGAATTCCTTTGTTTTATCCAATGCCGCTTTACTATGAACATAATCCCCCGTCATTGTTGTTTTTACTGCTTGAAATGCTTTCAATTTTTTCGACATGATGTCACTTCCTTCCACGATAAAAATTTCCTCCTTGATAGGGATGCAAATTGATATTCTTGCCAATTCATTAGCGGTATCATAAGTATTGTAAATCACAAAGGGCTTTCCATTTATCGTAATGTTATTCTGTTTGCAAAAATTAGTGATTTTTGAAATCACTAATTCTGTGTTTTTAGGAATCTTCGAAATTTCACTGGTAAAGGTTTGTTCTAAATAGAAATTTTCAAGTTTATTTGATAACCCATTTACTTTTATTGAATAGGTGTTTATTTCATAATCCAATTTTCGGTCTAAAATAGTCAAACTTTTTTCAAACATCAATCCAATTACTTTCTCTGCACCGCCGTTAAACGTGTTCATGATTTTAAACATGAAACTCATTTTCCCTGTAGCTTTCCAAGTTATTTTAGTGCCTTTTAGAGTATCCTTAAAACTAATAAAAACTTCAGACGAGTTGCCGTTGAAATTCATTTTTTGAAAAACACTATCGTTCTCCTTTATATACAATGTTTTTAAATCTCCACTACCTTCTTTTCCTTCCCAGGTGCATAAACTGCCTTTGCCTATAGTGTTTTTAGAATGGGTTACCTCTATTAGAGAATCTTCCACTGCCCAAGAATTCCAATCTTCCCAATTCTTAGTCTCATTCACGTAATTAAACACGGCCGATTTTGGCGAGTTGATAACCCTACTTCTTTCCACAGTAAATTCCCCTTTTTGTGTTGCAACAAAAATAGATAATGCCACCAGGCTAAGTAATAGTAAAAGAAATATATATTTTAAAATTCTCATGGCATCCCTTTATT
>CANCPZ010000245.1 GCA_947380175.1 Bacteroidota bacterium
CTTTAGGTATAGTTGAAAAATAATCTGAATAAGAACCTGTATTATTTTTCGGGATTTCTTTGGCAAAAAAAATAGTTGATTTATTGTAATAACTAGCTTTCAAATGTTTTCCAAAATCATTTTTCCGTTTTTCATTTTTTGAAGAAATCGAATCGATCACCTTATTTAATTGAGAGATATTAAGCATTTGATAATTATTCTTAAAAAGATTTTCATTTGTTCGCGACATTTTAAATTCGGTTAAATCAAAACGGATAATCTTCTCCTTAAATTGTGTTCTTATTAGTGGATACGTTTGATTAGATTTAAAATTGTCAACCATATCGTCATAGCTAACTCCATCATTTAAAGTAATAACCAAATAGGATTTATCTGCAGTCTCTTCCATCTTACCTGTTTTTGCAGCCAATACAATATTATTCCCCTGCATTGCCCTATGATCGTATATCATCAAATTACGTAAGGTTTTTCCATCCTTCTCTCTTTTACCAACCTTAATACTGAAACCCTGAATACTATTGTTAAAAACACCATCTTTAAACAACAGAGCTGGTTTCGATTCCCTAATATCATACAATAAAGAACCCGCTTTTAAATTGGTATAAGGTAATATATTATTTGAAAAATAAAATGCACCAATAGCAATACAAGTTGTAGAAAATACTAATGGAGCCATTATTTTTTGTAATGATAAACCTGCGCTTTTTAAAGCTGTTAACTCAAAGTGTTCGCCCAAATTACCAAATGTCATTAATGATGAAAGAAGAATAGCAAGTGGCAGTGCCATTGGAATTGTGGTAAGTGAAAAATAAAAAAATAATTCAGATAGAATTCCAACACTTAACCCCTTTCCAACAAAGTCATCAATATATTTAAAAATGAACATCATAAAAAAAATGAACATTGCAATAAAAAAGGTCATAACAAATGGACCAATATATGATTTGTAAATAAATTTATGCAGTGTTTTCATTAGTACACAAATGTAACAATAATGAACAAATAACTACTTACTGATTGGCAGATAGGTCTTAATTTAAACGACAATAAAATCTAAAAAAACTAAACAAAAAACACTTTGTTGAATTCCGAAAAAAATTATTAATTAAAAAATTGCAGTATTTTAAACCAAAAAAATTTACCTATACATAATCCATCGCTCTTGAGCCATGGTTAAAAAGCAAATCCACAATACTTAAATTAGGAATAAAACCATGTTTTGTTTCAAAAACCTGCGAATAAATTAGAGGTTCTGTTTGTTTCGTTTTTTCTATTAGTTTTTTGGGGGAAATTTCATCTCTAAAATCAACGGCATCAGAATATATTTTATGATATTCGGTAGTAAAGCTGTATTTGGGTTTTTGTTTTAAAAGCGTTAATATTTGCTGATTTAATATTTCATTTAAATCAATCAAAAACTCAAACTTTTTTTCATTGATAATGGGATAAAAATCATCTTCATAATATTCAAAAAAAGGAGAGCGTTTATAACTCGATTCCAATGTTCGCCAATGCAAAATTTGCCAATTGTAATCATACGAAATTTTTAAATCTTTTACCATTTGTCTATGGTTTCTTTTTACCAAAGGCACACTTAGTGTAAGGAGGCCATTCGGAGAATAGATATCGCATCGACTTCGATATGTTTGTTTGGGATAATTTTCGTAATGCTCAATAATACTGGATGGGTATTTAAGTAATTCAGAATAATAAGCAATGGGGGCAAGATATGAAGTAGGAAGTATTGCTAATTTGTTCATTTTCTATTTAATTTTTTTAAACCATCTATCCCATCTAATATTATTGTCTTTATCAGATTTATCAATAGACAATATTGTTGTTTCGGCTTTTCCTACAATATGATCCTCGGGTACAAAGCCCCAAAAACGAGAATCGGCTGAATTATGACGATTATCGCCCATCATAAAATAATAATTCATTTTAAATTTATACTGCGTGCAAAATTTATTATTTATAAAAACAGAATCATTGATTACATGCAATTCATTTTTTTCATAAATAGTTATAATTCGCTCGTATAAAGCTAGAGAATCGATACTTAATTTAACTGAATCGCCTGCTTTGGGAATATAAATTGGTCCGAAATAATCTACGTTCCATAAAAAATGTTCGTTTTCAGGAAACATGTAATCACAATATTTACCACGCTTTTCAATTAATTGAGTAACACTTGTAATGTGGGGTATTTTTTTAATCAAATCTATATTTTTAAAATTTAACGTAAACCAATACTCTCCTATATTATGTGTCTTCCCTCCTTCGGTAATTCCTAATTTTGTTAAGGTATCAGATTTAATAGAATCGGTATCTAATAAAATTCGGTAATTAAATTGTAAGTTTTCAGGATCATCATTGTATTTTCCATTTACATAAACCTGTCCGTCTTTTAATTCCAAAGTATCGCCTGCAAGAGCAACGCAACGTTTTACATAAAATGTACGCTGATCAACAGGTCGTTCGTCTTCCATTGGGTAATTAAATACCACTACATCATTACGTTTGATATTAGGTGAGCCAAACAGCCTGTAATAAGGGATTTTAATCCAATCTAAAAACGAATTGGTGTTTTCGGTAAATGGCATTCGTTGGTGAACAAAAGGTAGCGATAATGGCGTATTCGGAATTCGAGGACCATAACTAAACTTATTTACAAGAATATAATCACCCGCCAATAAAGATTTTTCCATTGAATTCGATGGTATTGTAAACGCTTCGAAAAAGAAAATACGAAATAAAAGTATGGTTGATAAAGCCAATAGTATTGCCTTTATCCATTCATTTATTTTAGATTTTTTTTTCTTCATTAATTTAATTATAATCGTTAATTTTAAAAAATGATCTAATCTATTAAATACAAAATGGCAATTTATTTTATATTCAACTTTTTAGTTACACGCTTTTTTCTAAAATAATTAAATACATAAATAGATATGACAATCACAATAAAATGAACTAAATACGAACGAGACAATCCACCTTCAGTTACAAAACAAAAGAAACGCTCCCATCTAAATTTACCGGTTTTAGAATTTTGTGTTAATGACTTTACAATACCAACTTTTCCAGAAACAGGGTTTTTATTTGGATCTTTAATACTCATCCAAACAAATACAGGCTTA
>CANCPZ010000246.1 GCA_947380175.1 Bacteroidota bacterium
CAATGGCACAATTTAATTGCCTGGGGTAAAACGGCCGACATCATTGAAAAGTATTTGGAGAAAGGTAGCGAAGTTGCTATTGAAGGTAAATTAATAAACCGCAATTATACCGATAAAGATGGTGCTAAACGTTACATCACCGAAATTCAAGTGAATGATTTGGTAATGCTTGGTGATAAAAAAAGTGCTTTTTAATCTGCTGAAAATAATTTACCAGAGAAGATTTCTATCTCATAAAAAAATCTTGATCATTTTCAAGATTTTTTTATTTACCTGTTTTTACTAACTTTCTTTAATACCCAATACAATCCTTTTACATTACTTTCCCACTTAGGCAAAATAAATACAAGAATTATTTCTTCAATTAATTCGGCTATTGTTAGTATTGATGATAAATAAAATAGGGGATATATTGGTTCTTTAAAAAAAAATACTGAAAGTAAAAAAACACCTTGAAGTAACGCGCATATTTTGGCTCCATATGTATGGAAACTACTTATTTTTTGATATTTAATGAGAGATAATAATAATTGCATTAAGTAAAGTGACAATAATATTATTACAAAAAATAGTTGTTCTTTTATAAATTCTATTTTGAAAAAAAAGAGGCCTATTATTGCTACCAATATTGTTAAGTCGTCTCCAATTGAATCAAGTTTTGCACCTAATTCACTACTTACTTTAAGCCTTCTTGCTAAATAGCCATCAAGTATATCGGATATAAAACTTAACAATAAAAGCCATTTAAAGAGATCGGTAAATCCTCTTATAATTAATATCAAAAGCAAAGGAGCAGTTATAATCCTATAAAGTGTAATAAAATTTACCGTTTCTAGTTTCCAATTTGATTTTTTAAATAAATCGTTTATTGTGTTTATTTTACTCTCCCTGCTCATTTTATTTTAATTTAATAAAGTTGGTTCGATTTAACAGGTTTCTTTAATTTCAATAACTTTTGAAGTTATTTTTGAGATGGATTATTTTTTTGAAAAATATTTTTTATTAATTCGATTGTTCCAAATTTTATTCCTTCGGCATTTTTTGAAACAAGACTAGTAACACCCATTTGTAAAAATGTTCCGAGTAATTTTTTTATTGGGTTGTTTGTTGATCCAATTGCTGCTTTTTTAGAAAGATATCCTAAAGCAACACTTAATGTGGTATTGAATATGTTTTTTTTGAAGCCTGGGCTTGCAATTATTTCAGAAAGAGTAGTTTTTATTAAATTTCTTGGTTTTAAATAATCATAGGTAGTTAAGAGTTGCTCTTTTAGTAATAATGATTCTTTTTTTTGCTTTATTTCAAGCACAATAATAGCATCTTTTAAAGATGCCATAGAATTTATTTTTTGCATCTTCTATCAATTGAACATTTTAGAAACCATAGAATCACTGATACTTTTTTTTAACCAATCAAGCATAAATAGATACACAATACCTAATATAATTAGATAAAATCCTGCAATACAGAAAAAGCCATAGTATATCTTACCTAAAACTTCGCCTAACCAAAATGCTATTCCGATTGTTAAAATTATAAAAGAAGATACTATTAAAATAAGTAAAATCCCTTTAGTTGCTACTGATGATAATATTTCTATAGCTTTAGCTGATGTTTTAAGTTTAATTAAATCATAACTGGTATTGCCATATTCATTTATTTTTTTCAATAAGGGTTCTAAAATTTCAATATTATTTTCCATTATAATTTAATTTGTTATATATAATTAATTCATGGTAGCTTTAATATCTCTTTTTATTTCCTCGGCTTTGTTTTTCCCTTTTTCAATAACCTCTCCAGCTTCTTCTTTCGCTGCTTCATATTTTTCACTTATATTATTTAATAATTCTTCTATTTTTTCTTTTAAGTCATCGATTGTATCGGAGCCCTTTTTCGAAAATTTATTTCTTGTTTCAGAACCTTTGTCTGGAGCAAACAATACACCTAAAACTGCTCCTACGGCTACGCCAGCCAAAACACCTAATACTACTTTTCCTGTATTCATAATTTCTGTTTTTTAGATTATTAACTTTTATTTATTATCATTTGTAAATTCTTTTATAACACTATTTAAATCAGTTATTTCTAGTGTAACTCTTTGTTTAAATGTTATCCATTCGTCATAACCAATTGCCTTGAATTCTTCTAGTTGTTTTTGTAGGTAATTATTTCTTTTTTTTAATTCCCACAATTTTGTTTCCCATTCATTTTCCGAACCTATATTTAAATGTCCTTTTTCCGATTCTAAATCGGCAATTGTTTTTTTATTTGATATAATATTTTCAACTACTTCATGCTTAAAAATTTCAAAATCATTTAAAAAGTCATCTTCTGAATTCACTTTTTCTTGGGCTATATTATTGTTGTAAGTTTTTTCGTTATCTGATTTTGTATCTGGTGTAATATATTTTGATAAGATTGTACTTGTTATAATTATAAATATTATCACAAAGAATAATGATTTTTTCATTTTTATTTTGCTGCTTAAATTGTGCTTTTATTTAACTTGTTTATGTTTCTTTTTTTAGAAAAAAAAGCCCTAACCTTACGGGGTTAGGACTTTCTTTTTTTAAAACCTAATTAAGCTACTTTAATTTGCTTTGCAGGTTTTAAAATCGTTACTTCCTTTTTAGGAAGTGTAATATGAAGAACTCCACTTTCGTATTTTGCATCAATTTTTTCAGGAACTGAATTTTCAGGTAAAGTGAAAGAACGACTAAAAGAGTTATAAGAAAATTCTCTTCTTTTGTAATTTTTATAGTCTTCATTTTTTTCTTCTTCTTTTTCACTGCTTATAGTTAAAATACCATTGTCTAATTCCACTTTAAAATCTTTTCTCTCAAGACCAGGTGCAGCAATATCAATTTTAAAATCTTTTTCATTTTCAACAATGTTCGCACTTGGTATAGCTATTGAACCACCATCAAAATCTAATAAATTTGTGTCCAAATCAAATACACTCGGAAATAATCTTCCTGAATCAAAAAAATCATTAATAACCGATGGCATAATCGATCTGTTTCTTTTTACTATTTGTGTCATTTCTTTATTTTTTATTAATTAAACATTAATTTATTTTATTCAACAAAAGTATTTCAACTGTGCAAAAAAATAAATGATATTGAACAT
>CANCPZ010000247.1 GCA_947380175.1 Bacteroidota bacterium
AAATTATTCCTTTACCTAAGTGTTATAAGTCTTTGTATAACATTAAATGCTCAAAATACGGCTTCAACAAAGCCTGCTCAAAATTCCAAAAAAGAATTAGCTAAACTCATAAGAACACATGTAGTACTTAAAGATACAACTGCAATAAACAATCGAACAAATACAAATTCAGTTACAGAAAGCAATATAGTTTTTTTGGATTCAATTCACTTTTCTGAATTTAAAAAAAACATATTGAAAATTGGAAATTCTAAAGAGTCTTTAGTTTTTTTAAACATTCGTTTAGAGGATCGATTGACTTCGAATATGATTAATAAACGTTTATTTACTTATGACACGCTTGTTTCTAACTACGGAAATAAAGAATTACAAAAAATCACAACTATTGAACACTCGTTAGTAGAAATAATTTCTGAAATCGATTTTTATGAAACATGGTATATTGATGAAAAAAGCAAAATGATAGAAAAAGAAGTTTTGGCTTATGAAATTTATATCGATTCTGCTGATCCTATAACAGAAAAAAAAATCGGCACAAAACCTTTATTTACTGTTGTAAAAGATGAAGAAACAAGAAAAAAATTATCACTTTTAATAAGAAATTAAATTTTACAACAAAATAAAAAATCTATTTTTATCGATAATATGCTATTTATTAAAAACCATAGAAAAGCAAGGTATTGCGACTAAATCCGTTTAAAAATGATTGAAGCGATAATTAGCACTTTTAATCAGAGTCTGCTAGGAAATTAAAAAAATAAAAACTGATTTTATCTCTTCAGCTATTGACGGTATAAGGGTATCTTCTCACATATTTATTTGTTCTATAAATAAATTTTGGCTTTGGTAGGGATGTCCCTTTTTATTTTCAGAAATAAATACAATAATTTTTCAGTATATCTCAATTGTATTAAGCTAGTTTTTTAACAAATTATCTCCTAAACATTTTAAAATATGGAGATTTTAGTTTTTTAGCAAACTATAATTAAAAAAGATATTATTCTTAAAGATACTAGTCATTAGCAATTTATAAAAATTGTATATGATGAAGGTGCCAGAAAAACAATATCACTGTTAGTAGAATACGAAATCAAAACAAAAAATATTTTTAAAAATTTAAACTATGAACAACCCATTATTACATAAATTCAATACGCCATTTAATACAATCCCGTTTGAAGAAATAAAATTAGAACATTACAAACCTGCAATTGATAGCGCAATTGAAATGGGTAAAAAAGAAATTGAAGCAATAAAAATAAATACTAGAATTCCAGATTTTAAAAATACAATTGAAGCTTTAGAAAAAAGTGGAAAGCAATTAGAAATCATTTCTAACATCTTTTTTAATCTAAACAGTTGCGAAACAAGCGATGAAATGCAAAATGTTGCTCAAGAAATATCTCCAAAACTTTCGGAATATGCTGATGATATTTTATTAGATGACACGTTGTTTTTAAGAGTGAAAAAAGTTTTTGAGACTACTGATACAAAAAATATTACTGCCGAACAAGCTATTTTGCTTGATAAAACATATAAAAGTTTTGTAAGAAACGGAGCAAATTTAAATGATGAAGACAAAAAAACATTGAAAGAAATTAATACCAATTTATCTAAACTAAGTTTATCATTTGGCGAAAATTTATTGAAAGATTCAAACAACTTTCAACTTTGGATTACTGATGAAAAAGAATTAGCTGGATTACCTGATGGTATTAAAGAAGCAGCAAAAATATCGGCCAAAGAAAAAGGACGCGAAGCTGATTGGTTAATTTCATTAGATTACCCTTCGTACATTCCGTTTATGATGTATTCTGAAAAAAGAGCATTGCGCAAACAACTATATATGGCATTTGGTTCCAGAGCTTTCAACAACAATGAATTTAACAACGAAGAAAATGTAAAAAAAATAGCTGCATTAAGACATCAAAAAGCAAATTTATTAGGTTACAATTCACATGCTGATATTGTATTAGAAGAACGTATGGCCGAAAATCCATCAAAAGTTTATAATTTATTAGATGAACTTTTGGAACATGCCAAACCCTATGCAAAATTAGAGTTAGAAGAAATTCAAAATCTTTGCGATAAACTAAATGGGCCTAATCCAATGGAACGTTGGGATTTTTCGTATTATTCCGAAAAATTAAAAAATGAAAAGTACGCAATCAATGATGAGCTATTAAAACCTTATTTTCAGTTAGAAAAAGTAATTGATGGGGCTTTCCAAACTGCAGAAAAGCTTTATGGTATTACCTTTCATAAACTTACTGATATTCAAAAATATCATGCTGATGTTACAACATACGAAGTAAAAGATGAAAACGGAAATCACAAAGCAATTTTTTATGCCGATTTTTTTCCAAGACCAAGCAAACGAAATGGTGCTTGGATGACTTCTTTTACTGGTCAAAATAAATACGATGGTATTGAGCAACGTCCTCACATTTCTATTGTTTGCAACTTTACAAAACCAACAGAAACAAAACCATCATTACTAACATTTGATGAAGTAACAACTTTGTTTCATGAGTTTGGACATGCTTTACATGGGATAATGGCAAATGGATATTACGAAAGCTTAAGCGGTACATCTGTTTTTTGGGACTTTGTAGAGCTTCCATCTCAACTTATGGAAAACTGGTGTTATGAAAAAGAATGTTTAGATTTATTTGCGAAACATTACCAAACAAACGAAACAATTCCAATTGAATTGGTTCAAAAAATAAAAGATAGCGCAAATTTTATGAGTGGTTACCAAACTGTTCGCCAGGTTGGTTTAGGGAAATTAGATTTGGCATGGCATCACCTAGTAGACATACCGACAAACTCGGTGAGTGATTTTGAGAAAAATGCTACCATCGAAACTGAATTATTTCCTCCATTAAAAGGAATCAACACGTCGTGTGCTTTTTCACACATTTTTCAAGGAGGTTACTCTGCTGGATATTATAGCTATAAATGGGCCGAAGTTTTAGAAGCAGACACATTTGAATACTTTTTAGAAACAGGAATATTTAATAAAGAGACTGCAAAAAAATTCAACGATAATATACTTTCTCGTGGAGGAAGTGAGCACCCTATGGCATTGTATAAAAAATTCCGTGGGCAGGAACCAAC
>CANCPZ010000248.1 GCA_947380175.1 Bacteroidota bacterium
AAATACCCCTCTTGAGTGCCTACCAATAAGTTTGTTGAGCCATTTTCTTTAAATAAAAATGGATACGAGTAACCTGTGGGGTATCCAAATTGATTTACTTTTATATTTCCCCAGAAATGTGAAATAGAATCGATAATTGGTATTGTTGCAGTGGCGCTTCCTGTGTGATGATAATAGGCTATTTTCCCATTCCTGCCACCAATTATTAAATCGTTTTTACCGTCTCCATCCACATCAATAATTTGAGGACAGGCAAAATCTCCAACATCAATTACTCGATTATTCGAGTTTTTGAAATTTGCTTGTGATAAAACAAAATTTGCTGCTATACCTGTAGCCGAGGTATTTTCGAAGTAAAATAGCTTTCCGTTGTCGCCACCAATCATCATATCGGCATCACCATCAGCATCCATATCACCAAAAGAGGGAACCATATTCACAATTCCCAAGAGACTTAAATTATTATAATCCCGTGTTATTAAATCAAATTTTGGCTGAGTTACAGTTCCTGTATTTTTAAATTGAGCAATCTTGTGCACAAAATTGGTAGCGCCAAAATAGCCATAGTTGCCAATAAATAAATCTTTTAATCCATCGTTATCGTAATCAAAAAAAACGGGGTAGGCACCTTCGCCAACATCAATCATATTATCCTGCAATAGATTTGATTGCTGAAATTGAAACACAGGAAAATTAGTTGTTCCGGTATTATTATAATAAATCACACTATTAAAATTTTCTGATGCATTAGGTGCATTTGGGCTTACAATTAAATCTTTTACATTGTCATTATTTATATCTAAATAATAAGCGCATGGGAATAAAGTTAAATTTACAGGTGTTGTACTAGCATTGTTTGAAGGGAATTGAGTGTCGACCGAAATCATGTTTGCAGATGATAAAGCCCCCCCATTTGTTAAAGCCGTTAAATTAGTATACGAAACGCCACCTACCAATAAATCTTTGTCTGCATCACCATCTAAATCTAAGCAAAGTTCACAATTTCCCGAATGTCGCTCAGCTCCACGAATAGGATTTTGGTTTACAATTATTCCTGGATTGATAACATTTCCAAAACAGGTGTCGTGTAGGGTAAATATATTATTTAAAGCGCTTTCGGTTGCATAACCCCAGCAACGATTTTTCATTTCAAAAACCAAGCTGTCTGCATTGCCGAATATTTCAATGCTTTTATTGATATGGTATTCTAAATAGTTTCCTGTTATCGCAAAAGTAATAACATCCAAATCACCATCGTTATCAACATCTTCAATAGATGGAATATCGACCGAGCTAATGTATAAATTAATGAGTGATCCATTTGGTGGATTATACATGGATTTTTGTTGCGTAACTACTTTTTGAAACTGTAATCCATTAGCAATACTCGAGGTGTTTTTGTATACATCAAATCCTCCGCCAATAGACGAATATGTGAAAATGTCTTCTTTCCCATCACCATTGTAATCCCTTAAAATAGCCCAGTCTTGTAGTATTGGAAATTTAGTTTCGAATATTGGGTTGTATTTATAATCAACTACATTGGGGTTTCGGTTATTAATAAATGTTCGAATTTTATTCCCTGTGCGATCAAAAACAAAAAGGTCTTTTATCCCATCTAAATTTAAATCGATAGTTGATGGTTGAATAAAATTTAAACCACCTGCCCATGCGTTTGCTATATAGTTACCATTGATAGTTACCTCAATACTATCGTTTCGTTTAAAATAAGGTTGCGCAAATGTTATCGAGTTTGTTAGATAAAAACAGGAAATAAAAATGATTAAACGGTATCTTTTCATTTGATTAAATTAAACTTCATTTACAAATATAACGATTTATAAAAAGCATCCATTTTGAATAAAATGGATGACAATTAAATTCTAATTTTATTATTATATTTAGCAATAAAATTATTTTTATCATTTAAAAATTGAGGCTATTTATTAAAGTTTGTTTTTGTATTTTAATCCTGTTAATAAATTGATTTTGTTTTCCGTTTTTTATTAATCATCTTTGTCATAATAAAACTTATAGGGGTGTCTTTATAATTTATAATTTAATTATTAGAAAATTTAAAGTCTGAGATTATACCCTTTGTTCAAATACATGAACATAACCTGATGTAGATAATGCTACCGTAGGAAATAAGTCGTAAGACAAGCCCTCTTTCGTACTTCATTTTTTTCTCTAACATTTATCTACTCCTAAAGTTTTAACATATTTAAATTGTATGGATATGATTTACATTAACGATAAGGAATATACATTTAAAAAAGCGCAATCACTTACTGATTTGTTTCAAGCAGTGCAAATGAATGTAACTAATGGAATTGCAGTAGCTGTAAATAATAAAGTAATTCCGAAAACAGATTGGAATGTATATTTAGTAAATCAAAATGATAAAATTATTTTAATAAAAGCTACTCAAGGAGGGTAGGTTGTTTAGCTTTAAGATTTAGCGTTTAATATTTTATAATTGCCTGTTTATAATAACCATAAAATAATTCAATAATATAACTACATACTAGATGAAAAAAGAGGAACACTTACCCGCAGACAAAAATATTTCGACAACACCTTTTCCTAATTCTAAAAAGATATATGTTAAGGGTCAGATACACGACATACAAGTAGCTATGCGTGAAATAATTCTAAGTGATACTAAATCACCTCTGAAACCCGTTGTTAAAAATGCGCCAGTTGTTGTATATGATACAAGTGGGCCATATACTGACCCTAATGCAAATATTGATGTTATGAAGGGGCTTCCACGCTTGCGCGAAAAATGGATCTTAGACCGAGGTGATGTGGAGCAATTAACCGATATCACAAGCAAATATGGTCATGAGCGTTTATTAAAAAGCGATATCGATCACTTACGTTTTCAGCACATTAAAAAACCTTTGCGTGCAAAAAACAACTCTAATGTTAGTCAAATGCATTATGCAAAAAAGGGAATTGTGACCCAAGAAATGGAATACATCGCTATTCGCGAGAATCAGATGATTGACAAACTTAATTCTATTGGGCATCAACACCCGGGTAATAGTTTTGGTGCCAATACACCT
>CANCPZ010000249.1 GCA_947380175.1 Bacteroidota bacterium
TCCATTGATTGTGAAAATTAGTTGCAAAACTATCAATTAATTTAATACTTATTCAATACCAAATAAAACAATACATTTATATTGGTAATAAATTCTAAAAGTAACATCCCAAAAAATGGTAAAATAAACTTTTTTATGATTTTCCTGAAAAAAATTGCAGGATAGGTAAAAATAATTTTAAACACACCTTGTTTATATTAAATACTTTTTTAACTTTGCGCTCCCTTAAAATAGAATTTCGCGTGAAATGATATTTAAAAGGGTTAGTATTAATGTATAATTATCCTGCGTGCGGGGTAAAATATAAACAAAAAAAATGACAGATACAGTTGCAGATTACCTCACCAGAGTGAGAAATGCTATTAAAGCAAACCACAGAATCGTAGAAATTCCTTCATCTAATTTAAAGAAAGAGATTACTAAAATCTTATTTGATAAGGGCTACATCCTAAACTACAAATTTGAAGATAATACAGTTCAAGGCACAATTAAGATAGCTTTGAAGTATCATCCGGTTAACAAACAATCAGCTATTAAAAAGCTAGAGAGAATAAGTTCTCCTGGTTTAAGAAAATATGCCGGTTCAACAGAATTGCCGCGTGTGCTTAATGGTTTAGGTATTGCCATTATTTCTACTTCTAAAGGTGTAATGACTGATAAAGAAGCTAAAACACAAAAAGTAGGTGGTGAAGTATTATGTTTTGTTTATTAATTTGTAGGAGGAAAAGAAAATGTCTAGAATAGGTAAATTACCAATCACGCTTCCGAAAGGAGTTGAGTTCAATGTTTCTGATAAGAATATTGCAACTGTTAAAGGCCCTAAAGGAACTTTAACCCAAAATATTGATTCAGCTATTACCGTAGTTAACGATAATGGAATATTAACAGTAACCAGAGCAACAGAACAAAAACGCCACAAAGCAATGCATGGTTTATATCGTGCACTTTTAGCTTCAATGGTAAAGGGTGTAAGCGAAGGGTATAAATCTGAGCAGGAGCTTGTTGGTGTTGGTTACCGCGCTTCAAATAAAGGACAAATGTTAGAATTGACTTTAGGTTTTTCTCACAACGTAGCTTTTCAGTTACCTGACGAAATTAAAGTTACTACAGCTTCTGAAAAAGGAAAGAATCCAACAATAGTTCTAGAATCTGCCGACAAGCAATTGCTTGGTGTAGTGGCTTCTAAAATACGTTCAATGCGTAAACCTGAACCATATAAAGGAAAAGGTATCAAGTTTGCTGGCGAAATCTTGAGAAGAAAAGCAGGTAAATCAGCAGGTAAATAATTAAATTAGAATTCATCATTATCGGCAAAAACCGGTAGCAACAAGATAAAAAATGTCAACAATAACTAAAGAATTCAGAAGAAATAGAATTAAGAAACGTATCCGTAAAGTAGTTAGCGGAGACGCAATAAGCCCAAGATTATCAGTTTTTAGAAGTAATAAAGGGATTTACGTTCAATTAATTGATGATGTTTCAGGGAAAACTGTTGTAGCTGCATCCTCTGCAGATAAAGGTATTTCCGATGCAAAAGTAAATAAAATTGATCAAGCTAAATTGGTTGGAAAATCAATAGCTGAAAAAGCAACTAAAGCAGGTATATTATCTGTACGATTTGATAGAAATGGTTATTTATATCATGGCCGTGTAAAATCATTGGCAGAAGCTGCACGTGAAGCAGGCTTGAAGTTCTAAAAATTACAAATTGAAAATTAAAGATTGAAAGATTGAAGATATAAATCCTTAATCATAAGTCTTAAATCTAAAAATAAAAAAATGTCAAACGAAAACATAAAAAAAGTAAAATCAAGCGATATTGAACTTAAAGATAAGCTTGTTAGCATTCAACGTGTAACTAAAGTTACTAAGGGTGGTAGAAACTTTACATTTTCAGCTATTGTTGTGGTTGGAAATGAAAAAGGTATTGTTGGTTATGGTTTAGGAAAAGCAAAAGAGGTTACTGATGCAATTACCAAAGGTATTGATGATGCTAAAAAGAATTTAATTAAAGTGGCTATTGTAAAAGGGACTGTTCCTCACGAACAATATGGTAAATTCAGTGGATCACTTGTCTTTTTAAAGCCTGCTGCTCATGGTACAGGTGTTATTGCTGGTGGTGCTATGCGTGCTGTATTGGAAAGCGTAGGAGTTACTGATGTATTGGCAAAATCAAAAGGATCATCAAATCCTCACAATGTGGTTAAAGCTACAATGGATGCTTTGATGAAAATGCGTGATGCAGCTACAGTTGCTCAACAGCGTGGTATCTCTATGGAAAAAGTTTTTAACGGATAATTTAATTGGTGGTTTGATGAAATTAAGAATTAGTAAATTCTAATTTATGAAATCATCAAATAACTAAATCAATAATTAGAAAAAATGACTACAATTAAAATAAAACAAACAAAGAGCGGAATCAACCGTCCAGAACGTCAAAAACGTACTTTACGCGCACTTGGATTTACTAAAATGAATCAATCACTTGAAAAAGAAGTAACGCCTCAAATTTTAGGAATGCTTAAAAAAGTGGAGCATTTGGTTACAGTAATAAAGTAATTAGTATTAATAATTAGGTAATATATTAAGAAATGAATTTAAGTAATTTAACACCTGCAGCAGGTTCAGTAAAAAACGCAAAAAAGCGCATTGGTAGAGGTCAGGGTTCTGGAAAAGGAGGTACATCTACTAAAGGACACAAAGGTGCTCAATCACGTTCTGGTTATTCAGCTAAAAGAGGTTTTGAAGGTGGACAAATGCCATTACAAAGAAGGGTTCCTAAATTTGGATTTAAAAACATTAACCGCGTAGAATATCGTGGTGTTAATTTAGATGTTATTCAATCATTAGTTGATTTGAATAAAATTGAAACTATTGATATTGCATTTTTAATATCAAAAGGATTAGCACATAAAAATGATAAAGTGAAAATATTGGGACGTGGAGAATTAAATTCTAAAGTGGAAGTTAAAGTTCATTCATTTTCTGCTACTGCAAAATCAGCTATCGAAGCAAAAGGTGGAACAGCGGTATCAATTGAAAAAGCATAATTAATCTGCTTAGGC
>CANCPZ010000250.1 GCA_947380175.1 Bacteroidota bacterium
TACATAGCAGCAGAAGAAAGTGAAAAAGTTTCGGCTTTTGACGATTTTAGTTTGGTAGAATTACTTGTTAAAGACGGCAAAAAAGCATTGGATAAATTGCCTGAAAATATCAAGAAAAACAAGGAAGCAATGGCTGAAACCATTGAAAATAATTTGAGGAAAGTTATCATTGAAGAAAGTCCTACCAATCCTATTTACTACGAAAAAATGAGTGTGCTACTGGATGAGTTAATCAAGCTACGCAACGAAGAAGCAGAAGAATACGAAAAGTATTTAGAGGAAATAGTAAGGTTGGCGGTGAAAGTTAAAAAGCCTGAAACGAGTAACGAATATCCTTCGAGCATCAACACACAAGCTAAACGAGCATTGTACGACAACTTAGATAAAGATGAGCCTTTGACAATTGCAATGGATAGTGCTGTAATCTATGGGAAACATGATGATTGGGAAGGAACACTATCGAAAGAGAAGCATCTAAAAAATAAAGTAGTGAAACCTGTTTTGGAAGAATACAATAAAGTTGAAAAATTAGACCCGATTTTTGAAATCATAAAACAGCAAAAGGAATATAAGTAAGCAATGGAAGAAGTAAAAATTCTAAATATAACTTCTCAATTATCAATTGATGTTGTACGAAAAGACATCAAGAATATGCACTTGGCGGTATATCCGCCAACAGGTAGGGTGCGTATTGCTGCTCCGTTAAGAATTGATGATGAAGCTGTAAGACTTTTTGCAATTTCAAAAATAGCTTGGATAAGAAAACATCAGAGGAATTTTCTTGCTCAAGACCGTCAACCACCAAGACAATTCAAAGAACGTGAAAGCCATTATTTTCAAGGGAAACGCTATCTACTAAGAATTGTTGAACATGATGCTGCACCAAAAGTCCTATTTAAAACCAAGTCTTTTATCGACCTTTATGTAAGACCTGAAAGTACAACCGAACAGCGACAAATAATCATAAATGAATGGTATCGGATAGAATTAAAAAAACTAATTCAACCTATTATAGATAAGTGGGAAAAACAAATAGGTGTAACTATTAACGACTGGCAAGTAAAACAAATGAAAACCAAATGGGGTACTTGTAACATAGAGAAAAAGAGAATTTGGGTAAACCTTGAATTGGCAAAGAAACCATTACATTGTTTAGAATATATTGTAGTTCACGAAATGATACACTTATTAGAAAGGCATCACAACGACCGTTTTTTATCATTAATGGAAAAATATATGCCACAGTGGAAATTTTATAAAGAGGAATTAAATCGTTTGCCTGTAAGTCATGGCGAATGGGATTATTAACAAATGAAATTCGGATTTAGAATACCATCAATAACAAAGAGAATTGCAGCTCGCACATCATTAAAACGAGTTGTAAGGCATAATCTTGGGCTTAAAGCTCCAAGAGGTTTGGGATGGATTACAGACCCTAAAAAAGCATTGTATAATAAGGTTTATAATAAAACCTCAAGGGGTTGTATGGTTACTCTCATTGCTTTCATAGGAGTACCGATAATATTGACTTTGTTACTTTTTAGGATTTTGGAATTATAGTAGTTTACTGGAAGCAAAATTTGAACAATTAAATAATAAATATTGAAAACAAAAAAAAAGAGTTAATTTTCATAAGTCTAAAAACGGTCAAATTATAAATAAGATTAATAATACTTTTAAGATACTTGAGCAAAAATAAAATGAAAATAAATTATTTAATTATACAATTCCTGATACTTATACTTTTAAGTAGTTGCGCTAATGATTCAAGTCGCTATTCTGATGCTAAGTATCATGAAAATGGAGATTTAGATAATACTTTTAAAAATGATTCTGTTGTAACACCGAAAGTAATAACACCTGAAGAAGCATTAAAATTAGAGAAGGAAAAATTATTGAGTGAGGGGTGGGAAGAAAATGACATGGAAAATGGTCAGCTCAGTAAATGCTATAATTTTAAACCAAAATTCAGTAGCATTGATAATAAACTTGAGATAACTGTTGGAAGCGGAACAGATGTAGTAATTAAGCTAATGAATAAGAAAACAAATAAATGTATTAGATATGTTTATATTAATTCTCAAAACACTTATGAAATAAAGAATGTTCCTGAAGGTGTTTATTATTTAAAAATTGCTTACGGCAGAAATTGGATTTCAAAAGTTGAAAATGGAAAATGTATTGGAAAATTTCTTTCAAACCAAATGTATGAAGAAGGAAGTGATATCCTTGACTTTAATATTCAACGAACTTATGAAGGCAAAAGTATTCCAAGTTTTAGATTAGAATTGGATGTTGTTTCAAATAATTCTATGAGTTCATTTAGTTCACAAAATATTTCAGAAGAGGCATTTAATCAATAGGTATGAAGAAGAGTATTTTAATTTTATTTATTTCGTTAACGGTATTGCAAACGTATGCTGGAAAGCAAGTTAAAGATACTTGCAAAGCGGGAGTATATTTGAAATCTTTATATGATTTTAATTCAAGTGAATTTTCTTATGATGTGGATTTGTGGATGTGGTTTGAATATAAAAATGATAGCATCAATCCATTAAAAACAGTTGAAATTGCAAATGCTAAAAGCTACGAGTATTCGAATTCTTCTATTGAAAAAAGAAATGGATTAATTTGGGCGAGTCAAAATTGTAAAGCTAAGATAAATCAGAATTGGGATTTGTACCATTATCCATTTGACAAGCAAAAACTGGAGATTGTTATTGAAGAAAGTCAAATGGACACTTCAAAACTATTGCTCTTTCAGGATAAAGAAGAATTTCAGTATAGTGGAGATATAGACATAAAAGGTTGGCATATTGATAGTTCGAATGTAGACCAAGGAATTTCAAATTATAATTCTGACTTTGGAGACCCAACCTTGCACGGGAAAAGCTCTTATTCCAAAGTCTTTTATACTCTTTATTTATCAAGAAATAGTTGGGCATTATTTTTTAAACTTTTTACTGGAGTATATGTGGCATTTTGTGTAGCATTTTTAGTGTTCTTTATTAAACCTGTATATGTTGATCCTCGTTTTGGGTT
>CANCPZ010000251.1 GCA_947380175.1 Bacteroidota bacterium
CCCCTTTGTCCATTATTTCATTGAATTTTTATTTTAGTATGCGTCGTCTTTTAGCATGAATGAAAACTTATTTCTTCCATTAAGTATTTTCTCTTTCTATCAAAATCATCAATAAATTCGAACTCAATATTAGACTTATTATATTACGCACACAACCCCTTTAAAGAAGGTTTTTATGCAGTATAAAAATAGGGTTGGTGCCATAAGATTTTTCAGGAAATCACACATCGCAGCTGAATTTATAAGGATATGAGATTAATCATTTTTTTAATTAATCAAAATAAAAACCTTTGCGTTAGATTAAAACTTAAACAAATTAAACTATGAAAAAAGAAACTAAAAAACGCTCATGGGCTGAGCCTTACAAAATAAAGATGGTAGAATTACTAAAAATGACTACGGTAGCCCAACGTAAAAAAGCCATTACTGATGCAGGATACAACACATTTCTTTTAAAATCGGAAGATGTTTATATTGATTTACTAACCGATAGTGGCACATCTGCAATGAGCGATCAGCAATGGGCAGGACTAATGCTTGGCGATGAAGCTTACGCTGGTAGCAAAAACTTTTACCACTTGGATGATGCTGTAAAAAAATATTATGGTTATAAATATATGATACCTACCCATCAAGGTAGAGGCGCCGAAAATATTTTATCTAAAATTTTAATTAAAGATGGTGATATCATACCTGGCAACATGTATTTTACAACAACACGTTTGCATCAAGAACTAGCTGGCGGAACCTTTGTTGATGTGATCATTGACGAAGCGCACGACTCAACAAACCTTCATCCATTTAAAGGTAATATTGATATAACAAAAGTTGAAAAACTTATTAAAAAACATGGAGCAAAAAAAATTCCGTATATCTGTGTTGCTACCACTGTAAATATGGCTGGAGGTCAACCTATTTCAATGGAAAATTTAAAAAGTTTGCGAAAACTGACTCAAGCACATGGCATAAAAATAATTTTAGATATGACACGCGTTGCAGAAAATGCTTTTTTTATTCAAGAGCGTGAAACTGGTTACGCGAAAAAAAGCATTGCTGCAATTGTAAAAGAAATTTGTTCATTAACCGATGGAGCAACAATGAGTGCAAAAAAAGATGCGCTTGTAAACATTGGAGGTTTTTTAGCTATTAACGATAAAGATGTTTACGAAGAAGCTAGCAACATGGTAGTTGTTTATGAAGGGTTACATACCTATGGTGGACTAGCAGGACGCGATATGGAAGCAATGGCCATTGGTATTGCAGAATCGGTAAGCGACGAACATATGAAAGCACGAATAGGGCAAGTAATTTATTTAGGCGAAAAATTAAAAGAAGCAGGTATTCCCATTGTAGAACCTATTGGTGGACATGGTATTTTTATTGATGCAAAACGTTTTTTGCCACATTTAAAACAAGAACAATTTCCAGCACAAGTGCTATCGGCCGAAATATATATTGATTCAGGTGTACGCACAATGGAGCGAGGCATTGTTTCGGCAGGAAGAAATGCTAAAGGAGAAAATTATCATCCAGAATTAGAACTTGTGCGATTAACAATTCCAAGAAGAGTTTACACGCAAGCACATATGGATGTTATTGTTGAATCGATTGAAAATGTATATAACAATCGAAAAAAAATAAAAGGTTTAAAAATGACTTACGAACCAAAATATTTACGCTTTTTCCAAGCTCGTTTTAAAACTATTTAATTAGTTTCTTATTTTAATGCACATAAAAAAAGCTCTTTTAACAAGAGCTTTTTTTATGTGCATTACGTATTTTTTACCAAAGTCGACTTTCAAATTCGATTGCTTTGGGAAACAAAATATTGTTTTCTAAATGAATGTGTTGATGCAGATTGTCTTCAAATTCTTTTAATTTAGCATAGGCCAATCTAAAGGTATTACAAGCATCAGCTGGTGGTGTATAATGATACGACAATTCAGATATTTCCTCCATCAACTTACCTACAACATGGTGTTCATACTCCATCAATTGTATTGGATTTTCAATTGTTTCAAAAGCAGGCTTTTCAATTTTCATTTCGTTATTATTTGCTTCTGATAAATGTTTGATATACGGAAATAAAACCTCCTCCTCCTTACACATGTGTCGGTTTAAATCATCAACAACTAATAAAAACTTTTCCGCAATCCTAATCGTTTCGGGATATTTATCACCATGCACTTTCGACACCTTTTGTGTATACTCAAACACCAAGGGTATTGCTTTTTTTACGTACTTATGATGCGCATTTAAAATATAATCTGCTAAAAATCCAATTTCCCACGAGTCGTAATCTTCTGAAGTAAAAACTGCATTGGTATCCAGCTCCTTTAATTCTTTTTCTATTTGAACAATATCTAATCCTTTGGATTTACAAACCTGAGTTACTGTTTTTTTTCCTCCACAACAAAAATCCAATCCATACTTTTTAAATACTTCCGCTTTTCTAAAATCATTTTTAACTAATTCTCCAATAGTTGATTCTTTATGGCCTTCTTTAAATTTTAAAATTTCAACCTTCCATATTTTTGGTCCGTCCTCCAAATAAGCCCATGTAAATGTATTTCCTCTTTCTGCCAAAAGCTGATAATACAATGGTTTAGGGTCGTGATCATTGTGAATAATTAATCCTTCTCCACTTGAAAGCAAGTCGAAATTTTCAAAAATGGTTGGATGTTTCCTTCTAGGTTCAATGGTAGTAACATCAATAATTTTAAGTGTTTCCATATTTTAAGTTTTAGATACTATTTATAATTTTATTCAATTATTAATTAATTGAAACCGAAATTAGCGTAAATAAAAAAGGTATTATATGATTAGTATCATACATCACTCAAAACAAAATAGACAAACAATAAATAATATTTTATTGTCACTTAAATAAGCAAACAGGTAATAAAAGGAGGGTGGCAAAAGCAAAGAGTAATTAAACGTTTACTAAAAAAAGCAAAATTACACATAAAAAAAAGTATCATACTTTTATAATAACAATTACTGATTT